>PXQK01000070.1 GCA_003022085.1 Halobacteriales archaeon QH_10_65_19
GACTACTTCGGCTGGGAGTACCCGGAGGTGATCCACTGGGGCCACGTCCAGATCGACGAATACGACGTTGCGCTGTCGACGTCGACAATCGCGGAACTCGTCGATTCGGATGAGCTCGACGGCTGGGACGATCCCAGAGCGCCGACGGTCGCGAGCCTCCGGCGGCGGGGCATCCGCGGCGAGGCAATCGTCGAGGCGATGATCGAACTCGGCACCTCGACCTCGAACGTCGACCTCGCGACGTCGGCCATCTACTCGCACAACCGCGCGCTGATCGACGACGGGACCGACCGTGCGTTCCTCGTGCGTGACGACTCCGATCAGGGCGGCGGTGCCGTCGAGAGCGCCGTCCGCGGCGGTCCCGAGGCCGGGAGGCCGCCCGTTCATCCCGAACACGAGGACCGCGGCAGGCGGCAACTCTCGGTAGAGGACGGCGTCCTCGTCGAGGCGTCGGACCTCCCCCCCGAGGGGGACCGGGTCTGGCTCAAGGGCTACGGCTGCGTCCGTCGGACGAGCGAAGGGTTGGAGTGGGTCGACGCGGACATAGACGTGACACGCGAGGAGGGCGTCGACATCGTCCACTGGGTGCCCGCCGGCGACGCCGTCCCCCTGCGGCTCCGAACCATGGACGGCGACGTACACGGTCACGCCGAACCAGGGGTCGCCGGCTACGACCCCGACGAAATGCTCCAGTTCGAGCGCGTCGGGTTCGCACGGATCGACGCCCACGAGGATGTCGAGACTGTTGCGTATTTCGCCCACCGCTGACGCGGGCCGTCCCGCCGCCGGCAACGGGTATTCGGTGGAAGGTTTAAGTTCCCACCGGCAGTGATAGTAGGTACCAATGGCGATCGATCCGGAGTTCGAGACCACGTACGAGGAAGTCAACAGACACGAGGACCACCGCGTGTGGACGCCGGACGGCGACGATCCCACAGAGGAGAAACAGGGGATCCACGGCACACACGTCGCGGTCGATTTCGATCTTTGTATCGCCGACGGCGCCTGTCTGGAGGACTGCCCGGTCGACGTCTTCGAGTGGGTCGACACGCCGGGCCACCCCGAGAGCGAGATCAAGGCCGATCCGACCTACGAGGACCAGTGCATCGACTGCATGCTCTGCGTCGACGTCTGTCCGGTCGACGCGATCGACGTCGATCCGAGCCGGGCCGGTCGGATCTGATACGGAGCGAACCGTTTTCGGCGCTCCACGAGGCGACCGGAATCCGTGACTCCGGGCGGTAACAAATCACGCACGACCGTATCAACCGTCGATATCGACGCTGGTTTCCTCTTCGACTTCGACTTCTTCGGGCCGTGCTTCGAGCGTCATCTTCTGCACCTCGACCCGCCGGAGCGGGTAGATCGTCTTCGTCTCGTTGTAGATCGCAGACGAGAGCCGCCCCTCGACGACGCTGTCGACGAGGTCATCGAACGTTCTGTCGGCGGCCGCGTCCCGGACGAGGTCGATCATCCGCCGGCGGATCGCCATCTCCTGGCTCTCGTCGGCCGACTTCGTCGTGAGCGCGACCGGCTGGATTTGCATCCGGTAGTCGTTGCTGGTCAGCACCGTGATGTACGCCTCGACCTTCGACGAGCCGCGGCGGACGAGGCTCCGCAGGTAGTCCCGCGTCATCTCGTGTTTGATGAACTCGGTGTAGGCCGTGTCGCTCGCGACTTCCGTTATCCTGAATGTGAGCTTCGTGTTGTTGCCGCTCGCGTCGTTGCGGATGTCGCCCAGCGTCGTCTCGATTGTCCGGCCGAGCACCTGTTCGGCTTCCTCTGCTGGTGTCTCACCGAGCTGCTCCCTGTCGAACTGCTCGGGAGCCTGCACGGTGTACCACTGTTTCTGTTGCTTCTGCCGTGAAACTGATCGTTCGCTCATGTGTTTTGTGTGTCGGTGGACGGTTCCCTGTCCCGGGTTGCGAGCTGTGCGGCTGTCCGCAGGTTGACAACGTAGTCGTCGACGGTCGTCCGGAGGCCGCCGGTCGTCTCCCGGCGGATTTCGGTGACGATCCGGTTGTTCTCGGTCTCTGTGTCCATCTCTGCCGTGTTGTCGGGACGCAACGCGTTTGCGATCCGGCGAGCTGTCGCCGGGTCGGTGTGGCGCGTCTCGATCCGTGCCCGGCGTGACGCGTCGGCCATCAGAGCACCTCCCCGAACGTCGCGACGAACTCGGTCGGCGAGACGTCGAAGGTGGCGCGGCCGCGGGTCGCTGTCCCGGTGCCGACGCCGCCGACGTGGCCGGCAGCGCGTTCGACTGCTGCGCCCACGTCCGGTATCGCACCGGGGTCAGTTCCGTCCGGCGTCGCGCCGTCGCCTGATCCCTCCGAAGACGCGTCGGAACGGGCGACTGCTGCGCGGGCCTCCGCCACGCCGTCGGCGACTGCGAGGACGACTGGTTCCGGCGACCGATACGCACACAGGAGACGGGCGACCGTCCGGACCGGGATATGGCCGTCGGCCGTCATCTCCCGTGCGACGTACAGCCCGTCGTATCGTTCCGTCGATGCGCCTCTCGCGGCGCTGTGGGCACGCGAGGCGTGCTCGCGCCAGACCGACAGTGCCGACTCGGACTCCTCTATTCCCAGCGCCAGCAGAACCGCAAGCCCCGGCTGCTCGCGGGCTGTCGCCGCGAGTACGTCGCCGAAGCCGCCGACGGTGGCCATCGGACCGCCGGCGAGCGGTCGGAGGAACCGTTCCACGGCGACGGTCCCGCGTTCCGTCACTGCCTCATCGCCGGCGACGGCCAGCGCGACGGCAGACGCCACCCGCTGGCGGGCGTCGTCGTCGGGCTGATCTGGCAGGTTGAGTCCAGCGAGTGCCGCCGACGCCGAACCGACGTCGCCCGAGAACGGACCGTGAACCAGCGTCGAGTGTGCCAGCCCGTCGACAGGATCGACGCCCGGGACCGCGATTCCTGGGCGCGGTCCGGTCCCTGCCTCGTGGGCCGCGCCGAGCAGCTCGCTTCCCGGTGTGTAGCCGGTGACGAGCGTTCCTGCAATCGCCAGGGCGGGATCCGGATCGGTTATCCGCCCGGCGATCCTGAAGGCGCGACGCGACGCGGGGGCGCTGTCGGTTCCGAGTTCGATACCCTCTGCGTCGGCCGGCCGTCCGAGCGCCACCGTCACGTCGGCGTCGGTCCCGTTCGTGGCCGTAGCTGGTAGGCCAACGACCGACGTCTGGTAGGGGACACCACAGGTGTCTAAGGCGTCCGCGAGCAGGCCAGTGGCTGCGACGCCGTCGCCGGTCTGTGCGGCAATCAGCCTGACGAACTCCGCCCCCTGGAGCCGGCTGGCGACGTTGTCCGCCGAGAGGGTGTCTGCGTCGGAACGGCCGGTTGTCGACATCTCAGATCAGTTCTCGTGCCTCGTCGAGGCTGTAGCTGAACTCCTCGTCGATTTCGTTACCGCGGTAGTACTCGATCAGGCGGCGGATCTTCGACTCGGTGTTCTGCAGGGCGCGCTTGTTCTGGTAGTCCGTCTGGTTCTCCGCGAGGTGATCCCGGAGCCGGACGGCCTTCGCCATCAGGTTACGCAGATCCTCGGGGATCTCCGGCTGTTCGTCGTGTTTTGCGAGTATCTCGGTCACCTTCTTGCCGGTCGCCAGTTTGACGTCCGGGACTGGCGTCCCCTGGACGCCCTCGTCGCGGAGAACCAGCCCGATCTCGCTGGGGCTGTGGCCCTCCTCGGCCAGTTCGACGACGCGTTCCTCGACTGCATCGGCGTTGACGTCGCTCCACTCCGGTGGGTCGTCTACCGCCGGTCGCTCCGAACCGGAGGAGCCGCGGCGGCGTGAGTGCATTCGTGCCATAGCTATCTGGTTGGAACTGCACAGACCGCGACGTGCTGTGTCCGGTCGCGTCCGGGATGGACGCGCCCCCGCCGACCGCGGCGCTCCCGTCTCTCGTCTGGTGTGGCGCCGGTCGACGGTCGACACCACCGCAATCCCGAGCCGCCCAAGCGGGCGACGAGTCAGATTTGCGGCCGTGCGTTCCCACTCGCATGGAGCGCCCGCCCACTGTTAACCCTTACTGTCTCGACCGCCCGTCGCCGCCGAACCGGGACAGGTCACCGTCGCCGCCGAACCCGGAGCGGATCGACATGTTTTCACCCACTCCGGCCCTGCGGCCTCCATGTTCGGGAGCTTCGACGTGATACCGGCCGTCGACATGCAGGACGGCCAGGTGGTTCAGCTCGTGGGCGGGGAACGCGGGACGGGAACCAGCTACGGCGACCCGGTCGAGGCGGCGCGGAAGTGGATCGACGCCGGGGCCGAGACGCTGCACCTGATCGACCTCGACGGCGCGTTCGACGGCGAGCGCGCCAACGCGGACGCCATCGACGCAATCATCGAGGCGTGTCCCGCCGACATTCAGCTCGGCGGCGGGATCCGGACCGCCGGCGACGCCGTGTCACTGCTCTCCCGGGGTGTCGACCGCGTCATCCTCGGCACAGCAGCCGTCGAGAACCCCGACATCGTAGCCGAAATCAGTGACGAGTTCCCGCGGCGGGTGATTGTCAGCCTCGATGCCAGAGACGGTGAGGTCGTGGTGTCTGGCTGGACCGAGAAGACGGGGCTGGAGCCCGCCGAGGCTGCGAGCCGGTACGAGGAACTCGGCGCGGGTGCGATACTCTTCACCGACGTTGATGTCGAAGGCCAGCTGGAGGGCGTCCGTACCAGTCCGGTCCGGGACCTCACGGAGACTGTCGATATTCCAGTGATCGCGAGCGGCGGGGTAGCGGCCCTTGAGGACCTGCTCGCGCTCCGGGACGCAGGCGCGGACGCCGCTGTCGTCGGGAGCGCGCTCTACGAGGGATCGTTCTCGCTCCGGGAGGCCAGGGACGCGCTCAGTTCGTGATACGGTCGTGCGTGATTATTTTCAGCACCGGGTCCCAATATCGGCGGTTTCGCGGGCTGAAACGCCCAATACGCGATTCTATAGCGTCGTCGGGCCAAGCCCGACTGCCTGGGAGACGTAGTCTCCCTCTGGTAAAGAGTCACGCAC
>PXQK01000074.1 GCA_003022085.1 Halobacteriales archaeon QH_10_65_19
TGAGCGACCTGGGGCTTTCACTCCACAAACCTGCTGTATAACCGTCATGCCGAGTTCCTCAAAAGTTTCCCTGAGTTACTAACGTCTCCCAGGCAGTCGGGCTTGGCCCGACGACGCTATAGAGTCGCGCATTGGACGTTTCAGCCCGCGAAACCGCCGATATTGGGACCCGGTGCCCAAGCAGTCACACGTCTCGTCGTCCGGTCACAGGCCGTGAGACCGACAGTGCTCGTCACAGAACGCCAGGTCGGTGACGCCTCCGTTGTGTTCCCTGACACTGACGGATCTGTACCGGGCGCCGTGGGTGATGCTGGCACCGCAGTTGTCGCACGTGGGCACCGCGTTCGAGTCAATCAGTACGCGGATCGACGAGCGGACGACCCGTCGGTCGTCTCTGGAGTGGTTGGCGTTCGATACGGCGAGGGTTCCCGATCCGGAGTTGGTCGGTTGGGTCATGTGTGCTGTGGTGTGTCGTGGTATGGTGGCTGTGAGGTTGGTCGGTGTGTGCAAGTCGGTTCCCGGTTCGCTGGCAACGAACCCTGGGAACAGTGTCACCGGCGCAGGCCTGCGGTCATGCAACCGTCGTGGGCCTTACGCCAGCGTGGCTGTGAAAAATGTAAACGGTGTAAAACGTTTTGTAGTGAACTGGGTGAGCGAAGAATGGACTGCGGCTAACCGAGACAGGAGCGATACGCGTTCGTCGGGTACTTGACCCGAATTCATGCACCTATATATAGGTCACTGGTACTTATTGGTTGCGGTTAGTGTGGTTTCTGCTCGGACGTAGCAGAGACAGGCGCTCGCTCGTCGGTGTGAGTTGTGGCACTGGCAAACGAACGTACGTAAACAGCCGGCGAAAAAAGAAAGAACTCATTACCGGCCCGGCACCAATTCGAGGTGATGGCCACGTGGAAACGCGACTTCGCGAGCGGTCTCATCATTCTGGTGCCCATAATCGTCACTGTCGTCGTGCTCATCTGGATCTACAACCGGCTGGCCCGGATCCCAATTCCGGTCGAGTCCGGACCCGTCAGGGTCACCCTCTCGCTTCTCATCTTCGTGTTGCTCGTGTTCTCGGTCGGCTACCTGATGCGGACCGCACTCGGGGCCGTCCTCGAGTCGGCGCTCGACGACCTGATGAACAGCCTGCCAGGGCTGCGGGTCATCTACAACGCCTCGAAGATGGCCGTCGAGACGGCGATAGGAGGCACCAGCGAACTGCAGGCACCCGTCAAGCTGGAGCTGTGGAACGGCCTCAGGATGACGGCGTTCAAGACTGGCAACCACACGCCGGACGGCCGCGAAATCCTCTTCCTGCCGACGGCGCCCAACATCACGACCGGGTTCGTCATCGAGGTCGACCCCGACCGCTACACGGAGATCGAAGACAACGTCGAGGACGCACTCACCCGCCTGATTAGCGCCGGCTTCGGAAACAACAACGACGACTCCCTCGCCCAGCTCGTCGAGAACGACGAAGTGCTCGGCGGCGGAACCGAAGTCCCCGCGGACGAAATCGGCGAGCGAGTCACCGAAGACACCGATAGGCCTGCGCCCCAGACCGAAACGGAAGGATAACCTCCCGGCAGCAGACAGCGAGTGAGTGAACCGACGCCGTTAATACGGCCGATCCCTGATGTCAGGATCCGATCCGGGAGACGGCCTGAGCCGAACCGTCCCGACGCGTCATAACGATTTTGATATGCGTAACGTGTCCGTTATGCTTAAGAGGACACACACCCGAGAAACAGACATGGGAGAGACACGGCAGGCGCTCAGCAGCGACGGGGGGACAACGCTGAAACACCTCGCGCTCGACGGCGCGCTCGACGGCGCAACGAAGCTCTCGTGTGCGGCCCTCGCCGACCGGCTGGGGGCGTCGACGCAGACTGCGTCCCGGCGACTCCAGCGGCTGGAGGAGGGCGAGTACATCACACGGGACATCGTAGGCGACGGCCAGTGGGTCGAGATCACGCGGGAAGGCGAGCAGCGTCTCCAGGCGGAGTACGAGAGTTACCGGCTCATCTTCGAGCGCGACGTCGCGGTCGAGTTGACCGGCGCCGTGACCAGCGGGATGGGCGAAGGCCGCCACTACATCACGCTTCCCGGGTACATGGAGCAGTTCCGCGAGAAACTCGGCTACGAGCCGTTCCCGGGGACACTCAACGTCGATCTCACCGACGAGAGCGTCCGCTCGCGGACGCGGTTGGACGCTCTCGAACCGGTCACCATCGAGGGGTGGGAGGGCGAGGAACGCACGTACGGGCCGGCCTACTGCTACCCGGCGTCGCTTGCGGCCGACAGGACAACCTACGGGGGGGCACACGTCATCGCTCCCGAACGGACTCACCACGACGACAACCACCTGGAGCTGATCGCGCCAGATGAGCTCCGGGACGCGCTCGCGCTGTCTGACGGAACGGAGGTGACCATCTCTGTCGCGGAGCAGTGACGTCTCGGGGACGACGGGCGGCGTCGACGCCGCGGTCGACGCGTTCCAGCGCGGTCAGCCTGTCTGCATCCACGACGCCGACGACCGCGAGGGCGAGACGGACCTCGTCTACCCCGCACACGGGGTGACACCTGGGGCTATCGCCCAGCTGCGCAACGACGCTGGCGGCCTCGTCTGCGTCGCGGTCAGCCACGCTGTCGCCGAGGCGTTCGGGCTGCCGTTCCTGGAGGACGCGCTCGACCATCCCACTGCGGAGGACCACGACCTGAGCTACGACGACCGGTCCTCTTTCTCCCTGTCGGTGAACCACCGCGACACCGACACGGGGATCACCGACGAGGACCGTTCGCTGACAGTCCGGGCGCTCGCCTCCGCGGCGGCCACGCCCGAGCGGACTAAGTTCGCGGTCGAGTTCCGGTCGCCGGGCCACGTCACCCTGCTGCGGGCTGCACCGGACCTGCTCGCCGACAGGCGCGGCCACACCGAACTCGGCGTCGCGCTCGCCGAGGCGTCCGACGTCCCGCCCGCCGTCGTCGTCTGCGAGATGCTCGACGACGAAACCGGCGGGGCGCTGTCACCGTCGGACGCCGCGCTTTACGCCGAGGGCCACGGCATTCCCTATCTCGAAGGGACAAGCGTGATCGAACGCCTCGGCTAGCTCTTGGTCTGTTGTGAACGCCGCTGTCGGCAGCACCCGCAATCTGGGGGAACAGTCCGTCAGTTCCCGGAGAGCCAACAGACGTGTGCAACACGAGAAGAACAGAGTGGGAGTCTCGGGTCCTGTCCCACCGATATTTCGGAGCAGTGCCGAAAGTAATCACGCACGACCGTATGAGCTTACCAGCGAGCGATCGCCCGCGTGGGGTGGACGCGTGCCGAACAATAAATAGACTGGAGTCAAAAGATACTTTATTCAAGACACGATGGCACTCATCGCGCGCGTCTACGTCGCTGCGGAAGATTTCAGGGTTACGCCCACGGTCCGCGCCCTCGCAGAGCCCTCTCTTCAGGTCGCCTCGGATGCTCGGACAGACCCGGAAAACGACGCGTATTTCTTTCTGGTGGGCAACAGTCGTGACTCGTTTGAGCAGGCACTTGCCGCCGACCACACGATTACAGACGCTAAACGGTTGTCCGGATTCAAAAGCAAACACCTCTACCGGCTCACGTACTCGGATGTAGCACTCCTCATCTCGCCGACAGTCACGGAAGTGGGCGGACTCACACACGATGCCACGGCGACCAACAATGGATGGATGTTCACGCTCCAAGTCCCTGACAGGGATGCTCTGTCCACTATCTGGGACCACGCCAGGGATAATGGCATCGCCTGGGACCTCATAGAACTCAACCGCGGGAAACCCCTCGCGAACGACACCATGTACGGACTGACAGACACCCAGCGGGAAACGCTCATGATAGCGTTAGAAGAGGGCTATTTCAGCGAGCCGCGCGAAGCGACGCTGGCTGATCTCGCCGACACTCTCGACGTCTCACAGTCAGCGGCTGGTGGGCGTCTCCGGCGCGGTCTGGAGGCGCTCCTCCAGGCGACTCTTGACGAAACACCCTGATACGGATTGTTGAATATCACTTTATCAATCGTCCAGCGAGGTAGTCCCGAATCTGCGGGTCGGACGAGGAACACGGCCTCCTCACATCGTCCGGTTGCCTGTCGTCGATTATGGTAACAGCCCTTTTTTGACACCAATCGAACCTGTGTGCGTGTGCCACAGTGTTCAAACTGCAGTGGCGCAACCGACAGGGCCAAGAGTTATTGACCTGCGTGAATCGGTGTCACGCATGCGTCGGGTGTATCGCCTGGGCGCTGTCGCCATCGTGCTCGGGCTCACACTCGGGCTATGCGTCCACTACGGTGCGACCTACGACGAGAACTGGCCCCATCCAACTGGCGACCAGCTGGCCGAGGAGCCCGGCAGCTGGGACGGCGAGCACGTGCTCCTGGTCGGGGTTGTCGAGACGAGCGACGAGAACCGGTTTACGATGCGGGTCGAAACTGATGCCGGGGACGTCGCCCGCGTCGTGGAGGTCCGCGAAACGAGTGTCGATGCTGAGCGCGGCGGCATCGTTCAGGTGTTTGGCGAACTCACAGAGCAGGGAACCGTCCAACACGCTGACCGGCTGGTCGTCGTGGTGGCACAACCGGGGTACCGGCCCTCCAAATTCGGGGTTTCCGGCCTGGGTCTGCTGCTCGCAGGGGGGTTCTTTCTCCGGTACTGGCGGATCGACCCGCGGGAATGCGCTATCACGGCTCGGGGTGATCGGGATGGCTGACCTGCTCTCGCACGTCCTGATCGCGTTTATCGTCTTCACCGTCGCGGGCTGGGCGGTCGACTGGCTCGGCCGCCACTGGGTCGCCGTCGGGATGGTCGGTGCGATCCTGCCGGACCTGGACCTGGTCGAGGTTCTGGTCGATGGGTCCGTAGTCAGCAGGGGCATCGGCCTCCCGTTCGACTGGGGGGCGATCCACACGCTCGGTAGCGTGTTGCTCCTAGCCGCTCCGACGCGCCTTTCTCCTCCTCGGCGCCGGCGGCATCGTCCATCTCGCTGTCGACGGGACGAAAGCGTGGGCCGACGGGGCCAATGGCGTGTCACTGTACCCGTTCTCGTGGTGGCGGAACCCGACGCCAGGGTTGTACGCTCCCGGCGACCGGCGAGTACTGGTCGTCGCGGTTGTCGTGGCTGGCGCCGTCTGGCTGCTGGACCGGTATCTCGTGCAGGCACTGCGGGACAGACCGACGTCTGACGGGTGATGATATGGTTGTGCGTGTGATTCGTACGGAGGTCACGCGCCACCCACCGACACCTCCGTGCCGTTGAGGACGTCGCTCTCCCTCACCTGCACAGTCTCGGAGCCAACCTCGTACTCGCCGGGGTATGCGACGCGGATGGTCGCCTGCCCTGTCTCGTTGGCCGTGGTGGTTCGTTCGTAGGTGAACGACTCACCGGCGATTGTTACGTCGGTGCTGGCAGTGACGTTCTCGCCGGGATCGGCTGTCGTCGCGATCGCAGCGCCCGGAACGACCACAAACGCGCGGGCGTCCTCGCCGCTGTAAAGGAGCTGGTAGTGTGTGACCGTGTCCTCGCCGGCACCGAACTCGTCGAAGAGCTTGGTGTAGACACTCGTCTCCGGGGTGTCACCGTCAAAATTGTCGAGCACCACGTAGCCGACCCGACTCTCGAATCTGTCGTACCAGCTGTCCGGGTCCTCGGCGAAGACGAACGACTCGTAGTTGCCCCGTGCGTAGCCGTAGCCCTGACTCTCGCCGCTGACAAAGTAGTTGTACATCCGGTTTTCTCCCCAGCGGCTCAGGACGAACTCCGTGTGCTCGTGGTCG
>PXQK01000075.1 GCA_003022085.1 Halobacteriales archaeon QH_10_65_19
GGACGAAGCTCATGGTCGCAGAGGCGCTCGGCGACTACTCGACCGTCGGCATCGACTGCATTGCGATGAACGCCAACGACCTCATCGCGGCAGGCGTGACGCCGGTCGCGCCGACCAGTGCCGCCGTCGCGGCCTCGCTCGCGTCGATGTCGACGCCCGTCTCGGCGTAGGTGAGCCCCTCCTCGTCGGCCTCGTCGGTGCCTGCTTCCTCTCTGGAGCGGTCGTCCTCGCTCATGATGGGGTGGGCGACGCGGGCGAGCAAAAGCCCATCGCTCTTGCCGGCCCCGCCCGTGCCGGACCGCCGGCGCGACCCCGGATCCGCCTCAGAACCACGCCAGGAACGCGCCGCCGAACAGCGCGAGCGGGATCAACACCGCGCCGAAGACGGGACCGCTCCAGTCGAGCACCGTTCGGCCGTCCAGTGGGCCGAACGGGATCATGTTGAACACGCCGAGGAAGACGTTGATCAGCACGCCCATCCGGCAGATCTCCTCGATGAAGCCGCCGGTCAGCAGGAATCCTGCGAGAAACGCGACGGCGAGCCCGGCGTTCGTAAGGGGGCCGGCGACGGCGACGATGCCGTTCTGGCGCTCCGTGATCCGGCCGCGGTGGTAGACCGCCCCGGGCGCGGCGACCAGAAAGCCCGCGATCCCCGAGGCGATAGCCAGTCCGAGCATGCTGTAGTCGGCGCGGAAGGCGGCGATCTGTCCGAAGCGGATCGCGACCACCTTGTGTGCGAGTTCGTGGAGGAGAAAGCCGGTGCCGACAGTCACGAGACTCGTTGCGAACAGGGGAGCGAGGCTGGCGACGTAGTCGGGCGTGATCCCCTGCGTGAACCGGATCGGGTTGAGAAACAGCGTAAACGCCAGTGCGAGCGCGAGCCACGCCAGCCCGAGATCGCGCAGTTCGGTCCGGTCGAAGTGGATACCTGCTATCTGGTGCATACTCAGGTGAGTGTCTCCCAGATCAGCCGCGCGCTGTTCGCTGCACCGTCGAGCATCAGTTCGCCGAGCCCGCTGATCCCGCCGACACCTCGTCCCGCATCCGTTTGAGCAGCTGGAGGATCGGCGTCTCCTCGTTGCTCAACATTTCGTTGAGCTTGCTGATGTCGCGGACGTTCACCGTCGTGTACCGGAGTTCGACGTAGCCGGCGAACCAGCCCGGCGCGAGCAGCGGGTTGACGCTGGTGAGCCACGCCACCGCGCCGCCGGCACCGGCGCTGGTCCAGTGGGCGCCCGCGAGCAGCGCCAGCCCCGCGGCGATGAGCCCGTTGACCAGGAACCACGCCACGAACAGCCGGAGCAAAAAGAGGTTCCCGACGCCGGCCATCGCCAGCAGCACGAAAAAGACAAAAAAGCCCAGCGTGAGCGCGTAGCCGACCGCCTTGTAGAGGAGCGACGCGATCCGGCTCGTCGAGACGTCGCCGACCAGCGACTCCGCGGGTGGGAGTGTCTCGGGGGCGTCGAGATACCGCTCGATCCCCTCTCGGTGGCCCGCGCCGACGACGGCCACCACGTCGAACCCTGCATCCCGGAGCGCGATCAGCCGGTAGGCGATGTAGGCGTCGCGCTCGTCGATCAGGGCCTCTGCCCCGCCTGGCGAGAACCGCCGGAACTCTTCCATCATCGCGGTGACGACGTCGGCGTCGGTCAGCCGTTCCAGGTCGAGCTCCTCCTCGCCCTCCACGTCGCCGGCCGCCCGGGCGAGCAACGCGCTGAGGGGGACGCCTAAGACGAGTGCGATCCCGCCGGCGACGACCAGCGTATCCGCCATGCCGGCCAGCGTCCCGGCGAGGCTGCCGACTACCGGGATTCCGATCTCGACGCCGAACCCGGCCGGCACGAGGAACGGACCGGCGACGACTCCGGCGACGAAGGCGACGAACAGGCCAACGAAGAAGCCCAGGCTCAGCCCGACGGTCCAGGGACCCCCCATCTCGACGAGCAGTGCCGCGACAATCGAGAGCTTCTCGCGGCGGCGCATCCGGGTCCAGAGACGCCGCACCGTCTCCTGGATGTCCCGGTCGACAAGCGCGACGCCGGAGCCCACCTCCTCGGCGGTGTCGATGGCGGCCATCATGTCCGCGCCGGGTTCGATGTCGAACCGGTCGCCCAGCCGTGCCTGCACGTACGAGAGCATCCAGTAGGCGAGAAACTGGAAGACGGTCTTCCCCGAGATGAGGTCGCCGGCCTCGATGTCGTCGGGCGTCTCGCCTTTCATCCGCTTGTAGCGGCTCTCGTCGAGTTCGACCGCAACCACGTCGGGTCGCTGCTGTTCGATTGTCTCCTCGACCTCCTCGACGCTGTCCTGGGAGACGTGGGCGGTCCCGACGACAGTCACCGATCCCTCTCCGGACGCCGGTCTCGGCGTGACTGCCGTCTCGTCGGCCCCCAGCACGTCGTCGGGGTGGCCCTCGCTCATCGTTGCGCCCTATCGGTCCCCGCTTTACAAGCGTTTCGAGGCGATCCCGGCTGGTGTAGCCCCCTGGGTGCAGCCGCCCCCCGAGTCGGGCTACTCTCCGACAGGCGGATGCCAGAAGAGGCCGTCACCGATGAGCGGGCAGCAGGCGGCGGCGCCAGCCCCGACAGCGAGCGCCAGGCTGTCGAACAGCAGTGTCCCGATTGCGAAGACGCCGGTGAACAGCAGCGGAACCGACACGAGGATGAGGTCGGCCCGCGACAGCCCGGCGAACCAGCGGACGACCGACTCTCCAGTGGCCATCCGGGTCACTCCATGTACCCCAGGTCCCGGAGCTTCTGCCCGATCCGGCGCGCCTCCTCTTCGGTGATCGCCGTCTCGGACTCCATCTCTTGGACGACGAGGTGTTTCACGAACTCCTTCACTGACCCGAACGGCTCGTCCTCGATGTACTCCTCGACGTCCTCGACGAACTCCTTGCGCAGCGAGATGGTCGTGTACTCGGCCATACCCCCGCTACTACTCCCGGCCTCATAAGTTTTAATTATATTTAATTACTACAGCCGAAGCGCCAACGCGAGCTGTGATGCCGTGGTACCAGGCGTTAGCTCCAGGAGTCTCATTCGAGCGCGTCATCAATGGTTCGCCGGAGTTCTGCGATCCTCTCGGCGTTGAACGCGACCGACTGTCCGTCAGCTTCGATCGAGAGCGTCCCGGAGTCGTCGGCACTCCCGAGCCTCGTAACTGGAGCAATCCCGTCAAACGCGTCCCGTACTCCCTCGGGATCGGTCGTCTCGACGACGACGCGTCCGGGCTGTTCGTGGAACAGCGCGGCTACTGGCTCCTCGGCCGACAGCGAGACGGTCGAACCCGCGCCCTCGTCGACCATCTCCGCGAGCGCGACCGCGAGCCCGCCGTGGCTGACGTCGTGAGTCGCGAGCGTCGCGTCGTGGTCCGCAACGTCCGCGAGTGTCTCGACGAGTTCCGCCGGATTGTCGGGCAGTGACGGGAACCGATCGCTGCCGCCGACCTGTGCGAGCAGTTCCGAGCCGCCGAGCCGGCCCTCGGCCTCGCCCGCGAGCGGGAGGTCCCCGACGACGAGCAGCTCGCCCTCGCCTTCGAGAGCGAGCGTCGGCGCGTCGTAACCGTCCTTGGTACCTACGACGGCCAGCGTCGGTGTTGGTGGAATCGGACCCGACGGCGAGTCGTTGTACAGCGACACGTTGCCGCCGACGACGGGCACATCGAGCGTCTCACACATGTCGGCCAGCCCCTCGACGACGGCGGCAAACCCGCCGTACACGCCGGGCTTCTCCGGGTTGCCGCCGTTGAGACAGTCCACGGCAGCCAGGGGAGTCACACCTTTGGCCGCGAGGTTCGTCGCGTTTTCCAGCGCGACTGCCCGTGCGCCTTCGTAGGGCGCAGCCGCCGTCCAGTTCGGGTCGGCACCTGCGGCGAACGCCAGTCCCACGCCGGCCTCCCGGACTGCGAGCAGTGCGGCGTCGTCACCCGGTCGCATCGCGGTCCTGACCTGGACCTCGTGGTCGTACTGCCGGTAGACCCAGTGCTTCGAGGCCGTGTTCGGGCTCGCCAGAACTGCCTCGAACGCCTCCCCGATGTCGACATCCGGTCGATCCCGCGGCTGCATCTCGGGATCGGTCGCCGGCAGGTCGTTCATCGGCGCGCCCTCGCCGAGGAACTCCGCGTCCACGTCGACCACCCTGTCGCGTTCTCGCGGCTCGCCTCGCTCGCTGCTCAAATCATCCGAGGCCCCCTGGGCCTCGCTCCCCTCGAACGTACAGACGTAGTTGCCCTCCGTGACCTCCCCGACAACCGAACAGCCGAGATCGTACCGCTCTGCCATGGCACGGACGCGGTCGACGTTTTCCGGCCGGACCTCGTAACACATCCGCTCCTGGGACTCCGAGAGCAGGATCTCGAGTGCGTTCATCCCCGGCTCGCGCTGGTGGACGGCGTCGAGTTCGATCTCGGCGCCGAGGCCACCCTTGGCGACCATCTCGCTGCTGGCGCCCCCGAGGCCGGCCGCGCCGAGATCCCGCGCGGACTCGACCAGGTCCTCGTCCAGCAGGTGTTTGCTGGCCTCGATCAGGAGCTTCTCCGTGTAGGGGTCGCCGACCTGGACCGCGGGGCGGTCCTCGGTTTCGGCGTCTTCCGAGAGATCCTCGCTCGCGAAGGACGCCCCTCCGAGGCCGTCTCGGCCGGTCGCGTTCCCAACCAGCACGAGCCTGTTGCCCGGCTCCTGTGCGGTCGCGGTCACCAGCCTGTCGGGGTCGTCGATCAGGCCGATGCAGGCCACGTTCACGAGCGGGTTCCCCTCGTAGTCGTCGTGGAAGGCTACGCTCCCTGCTACTGTCGGGACACCGATGCAGTTCCCGTAGTGGCTGATTCCTTCGACGACGCCCTCGAAGAGGTACCGGGAGTGGTCGCGGTCGAAGCCGCCGAAGTACAGCGAGTCGGCCAGCGCGATCGGGTACGCCCCCATCGAGAGCGTGTCCCGGACGATGCCGCCGACGCCCGTCGCGGCCCCGTCGAAGGGGTCGACGTACGACGGGTGGTTATGGCTCTCGATACCCATTGTGATGTAGGTCTCCCCCTCGTCGTCGGGCAGCGCAACGACGGCGGCGTCGTCACCGGGTCCGACGACCACCTGGTCGCCTGTCGACTCGAACGCGCCGAGGAGCGGCCGCGAGGATCTGTAGGCGCAGTGCTCGCTCCAGAGGTTCTCGAACAGCGCCGCCTCAGCAGCGGTGGGCTCCCGACCGAGCTCCTCGACGACGAGTTCCTGGTCCGGGTCGGCAAGCGTCATTGAGGCCATCTTGCGCGAGGGCGGCTATATCGCTTTCTATGCGCTCCGACGGCGACGGCCCCGCCGGTGTCACCGCAGGACGGTCACTTCGACGTCGACAGCAGTTTCGCGGGCGCTGAGAAACAGTAGGTGTGGGGTGTCATCCCGCCCGACACGCCGTTCGAGGGGGGTGAACGCACGCCGTTGCGTCATCGTCCGTACAGGATGTCTGTCCCGTGCGAACATAAAAACCGCTCAAGCTCAAAAGCGTGTTTTAGTCTCGTGTCGGAGGCTCTCGCGGCAGGCGGTCCTGTCATACGGTCGTGCGTGAGTATGTTCAGCACCGGGACCCAATATCGGCGGTTTCGCGGGCTGAAATGCCCAATCCGCTGCTCTGTTGAAAATGCGGTGCAGCAGTTCGATGCGCTCATATCCGGTGCTGTGGCGTGCGCGAGAAACGCGCGCGAGGGGCGAGGAGCGCAGGCGAAGCCGAGCACCGCAGA
>PXQK01000076.1 GCA_003022085.1 Halobacteriales archaeon QH_10_65_19
CGGTCGACCCGGTACACAGTCACCAAGCGGTAGCGGGCGAAAATCCTGGATGTTCGTCCGTCAGTATCAGATTCCGAGCATCTCACGGGCCTCTTCGTTGAGACTCTGTATTTCGTTTGCCGCGAACGGCTCGAACTCGTCACTGGGCTCCTGCAGGCCGGGCTGGTCCGGGTCGTCGTTGCCCGGGACGACGGTCGACGCGACCATCTGATCGCTGTTCTCGTTTGGCCGGGAGAAGTAGTCGTAGACCCCGGGCGCCTCGAATGTGTACTCGTGGAACTCGTCTCCGGGGTTTATGTCCGCGTCGACCGGCTCGATGCCCTCCGGGACGCGGTGCTGGCGGTCGTTGTCCTCGTGGTAGAACGTGACGGTGCGGGTTGCGGCCCTGTGTTCCCAGCGGACCGTCGTCCCGGATTCGATCTCGACGATCTGCGGGTCGAACTGGCTCGCCTGGACGTTGATCACTTCGGCGCCCTCCGTCCGTTCCTCGCCCTCTGTACCGTCCTCGCCGTTCGCCCCGCCGTTGCCGCCGTCCCCGTTCCCGTTCCCGTTCCCGTTACCATTGCCGCCGTTGTCGTCGCCGCTACAGCCTGCCAGGCCGGCCGCAGCCAGTGACCCTGCCACGGCCAGTACCCGCCTTCGACTCTGCCTGTCCCGATGTGCCGTCATGGTACCTGATAACGCTGGACCGTTAATTAAATCAATTGGTCTCTGCCGGGCAATACCTCCGCCGCGGGCAGCGACTCGGGCAGCGGCTTCGGTACGAGCGTACTCACGAGCGTCATAGGGTCGTGCGTGATTTTTTGCCGCCTGGGAGGTACAGTTCGTGGATTTCAGCCCACTCACCGGACGTGGACCTGAAAATAGTCACGCACGACCCTATCAACGGTCGTGGAGCCAGACCAGGAGCCCGTTCTGTGCGTGCATCCGGTTTTCGGCCTGCCTCCAGACGACGGCGTTGTCGCTTTCGATCATCTCGTCGGTGATCTCCTCGCCGCGGTGGGCAGGCAGGCAGTGCATCACCGGGCGATCCCCGACGAGGTCGGCCGTGACCTGGAACCCGTCGAACTCCCGGAGCTTCTGCTCGCGCTGGCCCTCCTGGCCCATGCTGACCCAGACGTCCGTGTACACCAGGTCGGCGTCCGCAACCGCCTCGCGCGGGTCGGTCGTCTCTGCGGGCGGGTTGCCGAGGCCGGCCGCGCGCTTGCGCACGCTCTCGTCGATCTCGTACCCCTCGGGAGTCGCAACCGTCAGGTCGATCTCGGTCATCGCCGCGCCGAGGACGAACGACTGGCAGACGTTGTTGCCGTCGCCGACCCAGGCGACGTCGGCGTCGAGGCCGCCCTGCTCGCGGATGGTCAGCAGATCGGCGAGCGTCTGGCAGGGGTGGGCGGCGTCGGTCAGGCCGTTGATCACCGGCACAGTCGCGAACTCCGCGAGTTCCACCACGTCGGCGTGGTCGAACAGGCGGGCCATGATGAAGTCAACGTATCGCGAGAGTGCGCGGGCGGTGTCGCGGATCGGCTCGCCGTGTCCCAGGTGGATGTCGTCCGGACCGAGGAAGACGGCGTGCCCGTCGAGACGCGTCATCCCTGTCTCGAATGAGACCCGCGTACGCGTCGACGGCTTCTCGAAGATCATCGCGAGCGTCTGGTTCGCGAGCGACGGCTCCTCGCGGCCCGCCTTGATTGTGGCGGCGCGGTCGAGCACTGCGTGCAGTTCCTCCGGTGTGAGGTCGTCGATGTCGACCAGATTCATAGTAATCGTTCGGTTGCTGTTTCGAGCACCTCGATGGCCCTGTCGTACTCGGGCAGCGGGAGATGCTCGTTCGGGGTGTGATCGAGCCCGGAGTCCCCGGGCCCGTAGGTGACGATCGGACAGTTCCAGTGTTCGGCGAAGATGTTCATGTCGCTGGTGCCGGTCTTGCGGAGCAGCCGGGGCTGGCCGCCCGCCTTCCGGATGGCCGCGCGGAAGGCAGCGGCGACAGGCGTCCGCGGGCTCTGGAACGTCGGCTCGACCCTGTCGTACCAGGTGACCGTCCCGTTCTCCAGACAGCCGTCGGCGATCTCGCGGACCTGGTCCGCGGTGTACTCCGGCGGCACGCGCAGCTGTACGTCCATTGTCGCCTCCACCGAGAGGCCGTCGTCGGAGATGCCACCGTCGAAGCTGACCGGCTTCGTAGTGACGCGCTCGAAGACGGGCTCCCACTCGTTGCGGTCGAACGCCGCATCGACCCGGTTCCACCAGTCCATCGCGTCCTGGATCGCGTTGTTCTCCGGGCGCGAGGAGTGACCAGACTCCGATGTGGCGACGTAGGTGCCGCCGAGCAGCCCGCGGTACCCCAGCGTGATCCCTTCCCAGCCGGAGGGCTCGCCGTTTACCACGGTCTCGGGCTCGCTTTCGCGCGTGTCGACGACGTGGCGGCTCCCGCGGGAGTCGACCTCCTCGCCGACCACGCCGAGGAAGCTCGCCCCCGTCCGGACGGCGGCGACGGCCATCGCCGCCAGCATTTCGCCGGGTACCGTGTCGATGTGGGAGGTCAGGAGGACGCCGTCGTTGGCCGGCGCGCGGACGTTCCCGGCCTCGTCGATCCGGACGTCGCGGCCGTGGTCTTCGAAAAACGCCGCGAGCCGGACCGCACAGTTGCCCTCGTTGCCGGTGACCGACGGGATGTCGACGAGGTCGATCAGCAGCTGTCTCGCCTCGTCGGCTGGTTTTCCGGTGATCTGCGTGCCCTTGCCCGTCATGTGATCACCTCGTCGAGCGCGTCGACGACCCGGTCCGCGTGGCGCTGTTCGACCACCAGCGGTGGCAGGAACCGGACGACCGTCCGGCCGGCCGGCAGTGCGAGGATCGAGTGCTCGATCGCCAGATCCCGCAGGGCGCTGTTTGCGTTACCCCTGATCTCGACCCCGAGCATCAGGCCCTCGCCGCGGACGTCCCGCACGGCGTCGCCCAGGTTGCGCTCGATCCGGTCGCGCAGATACGCACCGACCTCAGCGGCGTGTGCCGGCACATCTTCCTCGCGGATGGTCGAGACTGTCGCGTTCGCCGCGGCGGCGACCACCGGGTTCCCGCCGAACGTCGAGGCGTGGGAGCCGTAGTTCTCGGCGATCCAGTCGCGGCACAGCGTCGTCGCGACGGGCAGGCCGTTGCCCAGCCCCTTCGCACAGGTGACGATGTCGGGGACCACACCGGTCCGCTCCACGTCCCACAGCCGGCCGGTCCGTCCCAGACCGCTCTGGATCTCGTCGACGATCAGCGCCGCGCCGGCCTCCTCGGTCGACTCCCGGGCCGTCTCCACGAACTCCGCGGTGGCGGGGTTGATCCCGCCCTCGCCCTGGATCGGCTCCAGCATCACCGCGGCCGTCTCCTCGTCGACCGCCTCGGCCAGCGCCTCGCTGTCGTTGTACGGCACGAACTCGACGTCTTCGAGCATCGGCTCGTGCTGTTTCTTGTACTTGTCCTTCCAGGTCAGCGATAGCGACCCCATACTGCGGCCGTGGAACGCCCGCATCGACGCGACGAACTTCGTGTTGCCCGTCGCTGCACGAGAGAACTTCAGCGCCGCCTCGTTGGCCTCGGTGCCCGAGTTGCAGAGCCAGACGTTGTCGATGTCGCCGGGGGCAGCGTCCGCGAGCGTCCCGTACAGCTCCTCGCGGATCGCCACCGGGTAGCTGGCCTGGACGTAGGTCAGCTTCGAGAGCTGTTCCTCGACGGCCGCCGACACCGCGTCGTGGCCGTGCCCCAGCGGCACGCAGGCGTAGCTCCCGCCGAAATCGAGGTACTCCGTTCCGCCCTCGTCGTACATGTACATGCCGTCACCGTGCTCGATCCTGATCGGTTTCTTGTTGTAGACGAAATCGCTCATGCTGTATCGACTCCCAGCGCGTCGGGCTGAATGTGTGTTCCGCTTCCGTCCAGCGCGGCCGTCACCGGCGCGTCCGCGTTCGCGTCGGCGACGATAACCCGGCTCGCACCGCCCGTCAGCCCCTCGCGGGCGGCCATCAGCTTGCGTTCCATGAACCCCTCGGCCGCGTCCTCGGCGCGGTCCCACTCCTCCCCGGACGCGACCGTCCCGAGCAGCGTCGTCTCGTCGTCGGGATCGGCCAGGATGCCCGGGACGTCTGTCAGCAACACGAGCGTCGCACCCAGCGCTCCCGCAATGACGGCCGCCGCACGGTCGGCGTCCGTGTTGACCGGCGTAACGGTCCCGTCGTCCTCGATCCCGGCCATCGGCGGGCCGAGGACCGGGGTGTGCCCGTTGTCGAGCAGCGCCGAAAGCAGCGCGTCCTCGACCTCCTCGGGCCGCCCGGAGTGGTCGCCACGGCGGATCTTCTTCCTGCCGTCTTCCACGACGCGGACCGCGGCGGTCCGCGGCCCCCGAAGCAGACCGCCGTCGACACCCGAGAGACCCACCGCGTCGACGCCGGCGCTCCGGAGCGAGGCGACCAGTTCGGTGTTCACGCGCCCGGCCAGCACCATCTCGAAGACCGCCATTGTCTCCTCGTCGGTGAACCGCCCGACAACGCCGTCGGGCGTCTCGACGTACTCCGGCTCCATGCCGAGGCGTTCGAGGGTGTCGTCGACTGCCGTCGATCCGCCGTGGGATAGGACGACCTCCTCGCCCTCCTCGACGAGTGACGCGACGTCTCCGATCGCTCCCGCCGGATCGACCGCCCGCGCCCCGCCGATCTTGACGACGACTGTCATGGTGCTCCGACGGGGTGCAGCCCCCTGAACCCGAGTCCGGTGGTCTCGTCGAGGCCGAGCGCGACGTTCGCGGCGTGGACCGCCTGCCCGGCTGCGCCTTTCATCACGTTGTCGATCGCCGCGAACGCGACGATGCGGCGGTTCCCGGGATCGAGTTCGAACCCGACCTCGGCCCTGTTCGTACCCGCGACCGCCTTCGGTTCGGGGTAGCGGTAGACGCCGCTGCCCCCGGCGACCAGGTCGACGAACGGCTCCTCCTCGTAGCTCCCGCGGTACGCACCCCAGAGGTCGCCCGTCGAAACCGGCTCCTCGGGGAAGACGTGGCAGGTCGCCGACGCGCCGCGGATCATGTCGACCGCGTGGACGGTGAAGGAGACGTCCAGCCCGAGGTACGCCTCGATCTCGGCCTCGTGGCGGTGGCCGGTCGGCGCGTAGGGACGGACCACGCCCGACCGCTCGGGGTGGGAGGCCGCGTCGCCGCCGCCCGCGCCGCCCTCGCTGGAGCCGACTTTCAGGTCGACGACAATCTGCTCGTCACCGGCCAGAATCCCGTCCTCACACAGCGCCAACAGACCGAGAATCGTCGCCGTCGCGTTGCAGCCCCCCGACGCGATCAGCTCCGCACCGGCCAGCTCGTCGCGGTTGAGTTCCGGCAGCGCATACACCGCCTCGTCGAGGAGGGCCGGACGCTCGTGGCCGTCGTACCACGTCTCGTAGGCGTCCTCTGTCGGGAGCCGGAAGTCCGCCGAGAGATCGACAACCGTCTCCGCCGCGTCGCGGTAGCGGTCGATCTCGGTCATCGAGACGCCGTGTGGCGTCGCCGCGAACAGCACGTCGACGGAGTCAAGATCCTCCGGACTCGAGAAGCGCAGGTCCAGGTCCCGGAGGTTCGGGTGGACGTAGCCGACCGTTTTGTTGGCCTTCGAGCGGCTCGTCGCCCCGACGAGGTCGAACTCGGGGTGGCTCGCGAGCAGGCGGAGCACCTCGCCGCCCGCGAACCCGCTTGCGCCGACGACACTCGCCGTGTAGCTCATGCGTCTGCCCCGTGTTCGACCGCCCCGTGGCTCATGTGTGTGCTCCGAGGCCCGCCTCGGTCGGCGAGAGCTCTGCTTCGACAGTCGCTTCGAGCCAGTCGACGGCAGCCGCGGGGACGTCCACGCCGACCGTGCTGTTCAGGGCTTTGAACTCGACGTTGTGGTTGACCTCGTGGACTGTGTAGTTCGGCGCGCCGTCGCTGCCGATCTCCATCAGGTCGACGCCGAGCAGTCCGCCGCCGACCGCCTCGCTGGCCTCGGCGACAACCTCCCTGGCCTCCTCGTCGAGATCGAACGACTCGACTTCGGCCTCCTTGGCAGCGTTCGTGAGCCAGTGGTCCGAGTGGCGGGTCATCGCGGCGATCGGCTCGCCGTCGGCCGCGAGCACCCGGATGTCGCGGCCCGGCTTCTCCACGAACTCCTGGATGTAGAACACCTTGTGCTCGTAGTGGCCCAGCGTCTCCTTGTGCTCGAAGATCGCCTCGGCCGCCGACCGGGAGTCGATCTTCGCCATCAGCCGCCCCCAGGAGCCCACCACGGGTTTGAGCACGCAGGGGTAGCCAAAGCGCTCGACGATCTCCAGGGCGGCGTCGCTCGTGAACGCCACCTCAGTCCGTGGCGTCGGGACGCCGGCCTCTGACAGCGCCAGGCTGTTTTTCACCTTGTTGGCACACACCTCCGCCGTCTCCGGGCTGTTGACGACCGGGATCCCGTACGACTCCAGGAAGCGGGTGGCATACAGGCTCCGGCTCGTTGCCATACACCGGTCCAGGACGATTTCGACGTCCTCCACCGCCGCCGGCGGCTCCGTCAGCCCGAACGACTGCGTGCGGACGTCGATTTTCTCCACCGCGTGGCCGCGGTCGCGGAGCTCCCCGAGCAGCAGCTTCTCGTCCGTGCGGATCCGCGAGTAGAGCATCCCGACGTTCATGGTTGCCTCCTGTCGATCCCCCGCATCTGCTTACTCACCCCAGTCTTCCTCTAGCTCGGGTGCTGTCTCCAGCGTCACCGGCTCTGTCTCGACAACCTCTAGCTCCGCGCCACAGGTGCCACAGTCGACGATCTCTCCAACCTCGAGCGTCTCGTGCAGGGTCATCTCTGCCCCGCACTCGATGCAGTCTGCCATTGTACCCGTGTATCGACGCTACAGGTACTTAAATTCGTCGAAAACATAATAGAAATTAAATTATGGAGAAAGGACTAAGAGGGGATAAAGCGACCGGAATCGCCGTATTCTGATTTCCCATGTCAGAACTATGTATAATCCCCCCGCGGGGATCGTGGGATCAGCCGTGGTGGGGAGCGTCCGTCTGCCTCGTATGGACTCTCGTGACTCTCTGCAACGGGGTCCCCGAATCCGTGTGTTTCGTGGTCTGGCACCGACGACACGTCTCGACGGAGCAGGGACAACCCACAACAGTCCGTATCAGACATAGGACGCCACCTCTCTCTCCCGGGTTTCCGCCGCGGCGTCGACGCGCTGGCGGGCCACGTTCGCCGCCGGATCGAGCACCCTCTCGACCCCGGTCACGTCGACGACGGCCGTCAGTGGTTCGCCAAGCACCTCGCGGCAGGCCTCGTCGAGGTCGTCGACGCCGGGATTCCCGTCGGCGGCCGCCCCGCTGGCGTACGCGACGACCTCGTGGGCGGTGCGGAACGGGACGCCCGCGGCGGCGAGGCGGTCGGCGACGCCGGTTGCGGTCGCAAAGCCCTCGCCCGCAGCGTCGGCCAGCGCCTCCGCAGGCCACTCTGCTGTCGCGACAGCGCCGACGGCGACCGGGACTGCCTCGGTGACACCGTCGATGGCGGCCCAGGTGTGTCTGTCCACGCGCTGGAGGTCGCGGTTGTACGCCCGGGGGAGCCCCGACAGCGTCGTCAGCAAGCCCGAGAGCCCCGCAGTCGCGTCGCCCGCGCGGCTGCGGACGAGTTCCAGCGTATCCGGGTTCTTCTTCTGTGGCATGATGCTCGACGTCGACGCGTAGTCGTCGGCCAGGTCGACGTACCCGTCGCTTGCGAACTCGACGACGTCCTCCGAGAGGCCCGACAGCGTCGTCGCCAGCGCCGCTATCCCGGCAGTCGTCTCGACCAGGAAGTCCCGCGTCGACACCGCGTCGGTCGCGTTTTCGACGAGGCCGTCGAAGCCGAGCAGGTCGGCGGTCCGCCCGCGGTCGACGTCGAAGCCGGTGCCGGCGAACGCCGCCGCGCCCAGCGGCGACCGGTTGACCCGGTCGCAGGCGTCCAGCAGCCGAGCGGTGTCCCGTTCGAGCGCGGACTCGTAGGAACACACCCAGTGTGCGACCGTCGTCGGCTGTGCGGGCTGGCGGTGGGTGTAGCCCGGCATGATCGTCTCCGTCTCCGCGGCTGCCACGTCGAGCAGCGTCTCGCGCGCCCCGACGACCGTCTCGACGGCGGTCAGCAGGTCCTCGCGCAACCGGTAGCGCAGGCAGGCCGCAACTTCGTCGTTGCGCGACCGGGCGGTGTGCATCCGTCCGCCGGCGGGCCCGACCCGGTTGATGACGGCCGTCTCGATCGCCTCGTGGACGTCCTCGCCGCCGGAGAGCGCTCCGTGGCCTGCGGATTCGACCTCGGCCAGCGCCCGGAGAATCGCCGCCGCGTCGTCGTCGTCGACGATCTCCTGTTCGGCCAGCATCACGACGTGGGCCCTGTCGACGGCCAGGTCGGCCGCGAAGATGCGCTCGTCCGCGGCCAGAGAGGAGAGGAAGGCCCGTGCGGGGCCGCCGCTGAACCGCCCGCGGCGGACGACTCCCTCTGCGTCCGCGCCGCTAGTCCCCGCTACGGGGGCGTCACCGTCTGCTGTCTCCTCGGAGTCCTCGTCGTGGCTGGTCATCTCAGTGTGTCTTTCCGGGTGTCTCTGTGCCGTCCGTGGCGTCCTCGTCTGCCACTTCCTCGCCCGCTGGGCTCACCTTGCTGTTGGCGAGGCGGGACTGGAAGCCGTGGTACTTGGCGACGCCGGTCGCGTCCTCCTGGGTGATGCTGTTCGTCACCGCCCCCTCGTCGAAGGAGGCGGCGCTCTCGCTGTACACCGCGTAGTCGCTGTCGCGGGCGACCGGGCGACAGTGCCCGCCCTCCAGCTTGACGGTCACAGTACCGGTCACGCGCTCCTGGGTGGCGTCGATGAACCCCTCGAGTGCCGTGACGATCGGCGCGTCGATCAGTCCCTGGTAGGCCTTCCAGGCCCACTGCTGGTCGACCTGCTGTTTGAACGTGCGCTGCTCGCGGGTCAACACCAGCCCTTCGAGGGCCTCGTGTGCGGTCAGCAGCACGGTCGCCGCCGGATGCTCGTAGTTCTCGCGCACTTTCAGGCCGAGCATCCGGTCTTCCATCATGTCGGTGCGTCCGACGCCGTGGGTGCCCGCCGTCTCGTTGAGCGTCTCGATCAGCGCCACTGGATCCATCTCCTCGCCGTCGACGGCGACCGGAACGCCGTTCTCGAAGGTGACCGCCAGCAGCGCGGGCTCGACCTCGCCGGGGCTGTCGGTCCACTCGTAGATGTCGTTTTCCGGGATCGTCCCCGGATCTTCGAGCTCGGAGCCCTCGATCGACCGGCTCCAGAGGTTCGAGTCGATGCTGTACCGGCCCTCGTTGCCGCCCTCGACGGGGAGCCCGTGCTCGGCCGCGTACTCGTTTTCCCACTCGCGGGTCAGCCCCAGTTCGCGGATCGGGGCGATCACGTCGAGCGGCGAGTCTCGCCAGACCGCCTCGAACCGGAGCTGGTCGTTGCCCTTGCCCGTACAGCCGTGTGCGAGGGCGTCACAGCCCTGGCCGAGCGCGACATCCAGGATGGCCGTGGCGATCACCGGCCGGGCCAGCGCCGTCCCCAGCGGGTAGCCCTGGTAGCTCGCGTTCGCCGTCACGGACTCCAGGCACAGTTCGGCGAACTCCGCCCGCGCGTCAATCACGAAGTGTTCGACGCCGAGCGCTTCTGCGGTCTCCCGCGCCTCCGCGAACTCTGCCTCGGGCTGGCCGACGTCGACCGTCACGCCGATTACCTCGTCGTAGCCGTACTCCTCTTCGAGCAGTGGAACGCACACTGTGGTGTCGAGCCCCCCGGAGAAGGCGAGCGCGACTGTCGTGTTGTCTGTCATAGGTTTGTGGTGAGTGTCTGTCGGGTGTGTGGTGTCCGCCCCGGAACCCGACGGTGGGCGGCGATTGGTGGCGACACGGTCCGTAGTGAAGAGCTAGTAGTGGGCCTTAACGGCCCGTTCGTGGTCGAAAAACGAGTGGGAGTACAGACCCGCCGGTTGGGGTGTCGCGGGTGCGGATCTGTTTCATTATTCGACTCTATCTGGACTGTCGTACTAATACTTTCCGATGAGGCAGTGCGCCCTGAGCCCTGTTGACACGCTGTAGCCGCCGCGACGCGAGCCGGTGGACCGCCGTTCGTATCGAAATATTGATTTGTTGGCGAAAATCGGGTATCTCCGGGCGTGTGTCGATCGGTCCACCGATCACCGTGTCGTCACTTCACAGCCGCCCTCGGTGACGATGACAGTGTGTTCTTTCTGGCTGACAAAGCGGCCGTCCTCCTCTTTGAGCACGGGGTAGCCGTGGACGATGTCGCGCTGTTTGAGGCGGCGAAGCGCCATCTCGGCGCGGTTCACGTCGAGCCACCGGGTGGCGAACGGCAGGGTGCGGAACTCCCCGGTGATCTGCTCGAGT
>PXQK01000077.1 GCA_003022085.1 Halobacteriales archaeon QH_10_65_19
AAAATAATCACCTATGGAAACGCTGCTACCCGAACTAACCACCGTCTGAGACAAAAAATTTACGCTAGAACCGCTGTCTCCGGTCTTCACGCCCGCCAGGCGGCAGACATCTTCCTGCGGTGCGGTTGCGGTCCGGACAGAGCTGTCGCTCGCGCTGGCATCGGTGGCCTCTCCTGGCCGCCCGATCAGATGCTTCCTGGTGAACGCCAGTGCGTCACGCGGAAAATCACCTATTCGGGCTTTCCCGACCAATCTTGCGTCAGTAGGGCTGTAGCGCCCATGAGTCGGCTTCCTTCGCACATGGACCAGTCACGCACACGTGCTCTGTGGCACAGATTATTTGTCGGTCTCTTGCGTTCGATCCTTGCTTCACGCTCCTGACGTAACAGCGTTTCCATCGAGTCACGCACGACCGTATGACAGGCCAAGTGGGACGAACTCGGCAACGCGTTCAGCGAGGAGACGGACATCGCCCTCCAGACGGAAACCTACGCCGGGTTCGACCACTTCCAGGAGTTCCCGGGCCACCTCGAGAAGCTCCGGACGCTCGAGCGCATCGGCGACAAGTACTTTAACAACATCGAGGCGACAATTTCGGCGCTGTCGACGAGGACCCGGGGACGGCCTACGACGCCCACCGGCCGGAGCTCGAAGAACGCCTCCAGGAGGGGAAAGAGCGGTTCGGAGGCTGAAACGCGCACCGCATGACTCCATGGCGGCTACGACTCACAGTACTCAGTATCAGTGCGACGCGGCAAGGTGCTCGAGGACGTCGTCAGTCCTGACGACGTCGCCGTACTTGGCGTCGATGTCGAAGAGGTTCGCCCGGTGGGGGCCCTCGGCGCGGTCGCCGACGGCGTCCCCGGGAACGATCGTCCGGTAGCCGTTCTGGAGGCTGTCGACTGCCGTCGCACGCACACAGCCGCTCGTGGTCACGCCCGCGATGACCAGCGTGTCGACCGACTGGGTCGTCAGCTCCGTCGACAGGTCTGTCCCGAAGAACGCGCTCGCGTACTTCTTGAGGATCACCCGTTCGTCGCTAATCGGCGCGATGCGCTCGTCGACTTCGACCCGTTTGGTTCCGAGCCGGAGTTCGCGTAGCGCTGGGATCTTCTCGATGAAGATGCCCGCGTCCCCGTAGGACTCCTCGAACGCGACCGTCGTGAAGTACCGGGGCAGGTCGTGCTCGCGGAACGCGTCGAGTAGCTGTGCCGTCTTCTCCAGCACGTCGTCGAGTTCCGACCCGAGGTTCGAATCGGGGGCAGTGAACGCGTTGATGAGGTCGATCACCATCAACGCCGGCTGGTCGCCGAAACCGACGCTCTCTCCGAACTCGTTTTCCTCGTACAGTTCCTCCGCGTCGCTGATCCAGTCCATGTGGCCAGTATCGCCGATCGCGAGTATAGGCTTTGGGGCGGGCCAGCAGACGCGTCATACGGTCGTGCGTGATTACGCCTCCGCAGCGTCTTGGACCGCGTTCTGCAGGACGTCGTAGTCCGGCTCTGTGGCCGGATCGTCGGCGACCCACGCGTAGGCGATCCGGCCGTCTGCGTCGATGATGTACACGGCACGGTCGGGGACGTCGTAGACGCCGAACGCGTCGAAGTCGGCACGGACGTCGTAGGCCTCGACGATCTCGCGGCTGGTGTCGCTGATCAGGCCGAAATCGAAGTCGTGACGCTCCCGGAACGCCTGGAGGGATCCCGGCGTGTCGGTGTGGACGCCGTACACCGTCGCGTCAACTGCTTCGAACGCCTCGAGCCCGTCGCGAAACGTCACCAGCTCGTTCGTGCAGACCTCGGTGAACGGCCCCGGGAAGAACACGAGTACGATCGGGGCTTCCTCCTCGAGTCGGTCGGTCAGGTCTATCTCTCCGATATCGTCTCCGACGACCGGTGCGGTAAACGTGGGAGCTTCCGTACTGACGGCCAGCATGGCCGATACAACTCGACCGCGCCGTATAATTCTATGGGAGTGTTCGTATGCCCCGGGACGCTCGTCGCTCAGCGCGAGCACGACCGCGGGTCATCCATCCGCTGTCGGCGGCCCGACCGCGACCGTCACCCCTCTGTAGACGAGTCGAACGCCGCGGCCAGGTCGAGCGCCTCCGCCAGCTCGAGTGGTCCCTCCGCCGCCAGCGCGTCGAGAAACGCCTCGATCGTTCGATTGTCGGCGTCGACACCGGCCCGATCAAGGAGTTCGTGGGCGCTGGCCGTTCCGGTCGCCTCCCCGAAG
Organism: Halobacteriales archaeon QH_10_65_19; assembly: GCA_003022085.1. The sequence goes on from PXQK01000077.1 coordinate 2,236, forward strand.
ACGAGTCGGCGCTCGCCGCCGAACCGCGACGGATCGAACGGTTCGAGCGTCGCTGGGTCGGACAGCATGGCCGCAGTGTGGATCCCGGACTCCTGCTCGGTGACGCGGTCGCCCACAACGGCCTTGCGGTCCTCGTATGACTCCTCGAGCGTGTCGAGTACCTCCTGGCAGGCCGGGACGAGGCGCGCAGCGTCCAGCCCGAGGTCGTTGTCGTAGTCGACAGCACACGCGACGACGACCTCTTCGAGCGCGCTGTTGCCCGCCCGTTCACCGAGACCGGCGACGCTGACGTCGGCCTTGCCAACGCCGGTGTGGTACGCCGCGAGGGCGTTGGCAGTCGCACAGCCCATGTCGTCGTGGAAGTGGACGCCGACGCGCTGGAGGGCGACGGCGTCGGCGAGCGACTTGAGGTGGTCGGTGACGGTAGCCGGCGTGCGGGCACCGACGGAGTCGGCCAGCGTGACAAACGGGACGTCCGGCACCGTTTCGAAGATCTGTCGCAGGTCATCGAGGTCCGTCCGGAAGGCGTCCGCGAGGATCACGTGCGGTGTCACCCCCTGATCGCGGACGCGGTCGACAGCGTCTCCGAGCATCGACAGCATCTCCTCGCGGGAGGCGCCAAGCAGGTGTTCGAGGTGCCGGTCCGACGCCGGGACGACCGTCTCCACGACGTCGGCGCCGGCGTCGACGGCTGCGTCGATGTCCCGATCGAGCGCCCGCGCCAGCGCGATAACGTCGGCGTCGAGCGCGTCGGACAGCTCGTGGACGACCCGGCAGTCCCTCTCGCCGGTCGCGGGGAACCCTGGCTGGATGAACGGGAGGCCGAGGTCGTCGAGGTGCTGCGCGCAGGCGATCTTCTCCTCGGCGGTGTAGGACCGACCGGGCATCTGATCACCCTCGCGCAGGGTGACGTCGCTCAGGTGCATCTATATCGTCCCGTTTCGTTCGAGTCGGTCGACCTCCGCCTCGGAGAGGCCGAGTTCCATACAGAATACCTCCTCGTTGTGTTCGCCGTGGCCCGGCCCGAGAAACTCGACCTCCCCCGGCGTGTTCGAGAACCGCGGGATCGGCGCGAACGTCCGGACGGCCCCCACGTCCGGATCATCAACCTCGACGAGGGCGTCGCGGGCCTGGTACTGCTCGTCGGCGAAGATGTCGGCCATGTCATACACCGGCCCCACGATCGCGTCGCTGGCCTCGAGAATATCGATCGCCTCCTCGGTGGTATGCTGGCGCGTCCACGCCTCGATCTCGGCGTCCAGCGCCTCGACGTTCTCGACGCGGGTGGCGTTGTCCGCGAACCGGGGGTCGTCGATCAGTTCGGGTTTGTCGATCGCGTGGGCGACCCGCTCGAAGATCTTCTGGTTCGAGGCCGACATGGTCATGTAGCCGTCCTTCGTCTCGTAGATGTTCCGTGGCGCGGTGCTGGGGTGGCGGTTGCCCGTCCGCTCGCGGACGTGGCCCTCGTAGTCGTAGGCTTCGGCGTCGCCGAAGAACAACCGCCACAGCGGTTCGGTCAGCGACACGTCGATCACCTGGCCCTCGCCGCTGCCGCCGCGGCCGACGTCCCGGTCGAAAATCGCCATCAGCGTCGCCTGGACGGCGAACTGGGCGGCCGTCAGGTCCGCGAGGCTGATCGACGGCAACAGCGGCTCCCGGTCGGGGAAGCCGTTGGCGTGTGCCCACCCCGAGATCCCTTCGGCGATCGTTCCGAACCCCGGCTTCTCGGACTTGGGCCCGGTCTGGCCGTACCCCGATAGCCGGACCATGATCGCCGCGTCGTTGACCCCGTGGATGGCGTCGGGACCGAGCCCCCACCGTTCCATTGTTCCCGGCCTGAAGTTCTCGAAGACGACGTCCGCGTCCGAGATGAGATCGAGCGCGAGTTCCTGCCCGCGGTCGCTGCTCAGGTCGAGCGTGATACAGCGCTTGTTGCGGCCCAGCGACTTCCAGGCGAGCGAGGTCCCGTCCGGAGTCTTTCGGGGCCACTCCCGGATCGGATCTGGCATCTCTGGGTGCTCGATCATGACCACGTCGGCACCGAAATCGCCGAGCATGCACGTGGCGAACCCACCGCTGATCATTCCCGACATGTCGATGACGCGCAGCCCATCGAGTGGTCCGTGCCGTTCTCTCGGGCTCATACCACCGTGGTTGTCCCCCCGGGGTGAAAGCTGTTGTCCCGCCGGCTCTCACCCGATGACAGGGCAGTCGCCGTCCGGTGGGGAGACGCGGCGCATCGGCGGCCGCCGCACCCGACGCGAGGACGGATCGCTACGTCGCACACGACGCGCTGGAGAAGATCGGCTTCGGCGTCAAGGCACTGCCGTATCCCGAACACGTGGCGCTGGCGTGGGCGGCGACGACGGTCGACCAGCCGGTCAAGTGGATCGCGGGGCGGACCGAGAGTCACCTCGGGAACCACCACGGCCGGGACTTCCGGGCGAAGGGTTCGTTCGCCCTCGACGAGGACGGCCACGTCCGGGCGGCCGCGGAACTGGAGGTCGACCCGGAGACCGGCGAGGTAACGTTTGGACAGTACGTCGCAGTCAGTATTACCCCCGATTGATCGGTTTGAGCCGTTTGCCCTCCACAAATACTACTGGTTCGGTTGTTACTGTAGCACGCAAAAAGTAACAACAAAATGGATATTATCTGTTACGGCTACAGAGAAGAGGTTTGTGACCGTTACCTACGTTCTCGGCGACTGCGTCGCTGGTGAAGTTGGTGCAGGCGGCGGACCATGAGAGACACTGTGTATCCAGTCGTGAGCTACTCTTTGGCTGCGTTCAATCCCGAAATGGTGGTAATTTACCAATATAAAAACACGTAGTGTTATTTTCACTGTATACTTTCGACAACGTTTTTTATTTGTATACTAACTATACTGTTAGTGTGATATTTTTCGGCTTGACACAGTGAGTGAGTCCCGGCGTTTATGCTGGGCGTAGGTGACTTGTCCTCGCCATTGGCCTCGATATGTTTCTCGTCGACCGCGACCCGTGACAGTGTCTCCGTCGGCGGATCGCTCCGGGCCTCTGCGAGGTCCTCTGTCCAGTTCCAGACCACCCCGTGGTCAACACCGAGCAGGTCTGCAAGTGTCACAACCGCTACTCGTCACGATCTGCTCACCTCTCATACGGTCGTGCGTGATTATTTTCGAGCAGTGCACCACATATCGGCGTCTCAGCCCCCGAAACTAGGTATCTGTGACGGGCCGGCGGTAAAGAGTCATACAGGGTCACGCACGACCCTATCACACTCCCTGAACTGGACAGTACATCTAAACGACGACTGCCGTGTGTCCCGGTGTGCCCGACCCCCACCGGTTCGACGTGTCAGTACAGCGCCACAGCCTCGCAGGCACCACGGCGGCTCGGTGGCCCGGGACGTCACGCCGACCACCCCGGAGGGCGACCGAGTGGGGCCCGGATCATTTCTCGGCCCGAACCCCCTCGCGGTCAAGTTCGGCCCGGATAGCGTCGGCACCGGGGACCCTGACGGGCTCACATCGACCCGGGTGGGCGCCTCACCGGTCGACGTCGACGGATTCGTGTTCGACAGGTGCGCGGTCGGCGGCACCGACGCGACCGAGACAGTTCGCTCGCTGGTCGACGACCTCGACCGAGCGGA
>PXQK01000071.1 GCA_003022085.1 Halobacteriales archaeon QH_10_65_19
AGCCGCCTGAGCGGTATAAACACCCTGATATCGGTTTCCCGGCGGCGTGTGTCGGTGAGGGCGTTCGAAAAGAGGAGCCTTAAGTACCTCGGCCGGGTACCAGCAGGTACTATGGCAAACGGCAAGTACGCCGCGCGCAAGCTCAAGAAGGACCGCCAGAAACACCGGTGGTCCGACGCAGACTACGCGCGACGTGAGCGGGGGCTTCGAGAGAAGTCCGACCCCCTGGAGGGCGCGCCACAGGGTCGTGGCATCGTCCTGGAGAAAATCGGTATCGAGGCGAAACAGCCCAACTCGGCGATCCGGAAGTGCGTCCGGGTCCAGCTGATCAAAAACGGCAAGCAGGTCAGCGCGTTCTGTCCCGGTGACGGCGCCATCTCCTTTATTGACGAGCACGACGAGGTGACCATCGCGGGGATCGGCGGCGCGAAGGGCCGCGCAATGGGGGACATCTCGGGTGTCAACTACAAGGTCGAGAAAGTGAACGGCGTATCGCTGATCGAGCTGGTACGCGGGAACGCGGAGAAACCGGTCCGATAACCATGTCGACGGAACAGCCAGACCCCGACGCGCCAGCCGGCGACGACGACACAAGCGCCCTCCTCTTTGGCAAGTGGGAGACCGACGGCATCGAGTACCGCGACGTCTCCACCGAGCGGTACATCAACGTAACGCCGATCGCGAACACGATGGGTCGCCACGCCGACAAGCAGTTCAAGAAAAGCGAGATCAGCATCGTCGAGCGGCTCATCAACCGCCTGATGCAGACCGAGGACAACACAGGGAAAAAGCAGCTCACGACCCGGATCACGAGGGAGGCATTCGAGGTCATCCACGACCGAACCGGCGAGAACCCCGTCCAGATTCTGGTCCGCGCGGTCGAACACGCCGCACCCCGGGAGGAGACGGTCCGGCTGAAGTACGGCGGCATCTCGGTCCCCCAGGCTGTCGACGTCTCACCCCAGCGCCGCGTCGACCAGGCACTGAAGTTCATCGCCGAGGGCGTCCACAGCGACTCGTTCAAGTCCGAGACTGACGCCGCGAGCGCGCTCGCCAGCCAGCTGATGGGTGCCGCGAACAACGACGTCGGTACCTACGCTGTCGACCAGAAAGAGGAGAAAGAACGCGTCGCGGCTGCTGCGCGCTGATATCCTCTCGTGGCTTTCGGGTAGTTGCTGAAGACGGATTTGGTTCAGTTCTGCCACCGATTCTCGTGGTAATTGTCGTGAATCGGTACGGGATACTACCCCGCAATCAGGTGGAGGACCAGTACGTGCCACAGCCACTGTGACAACTACAGTGACGCGGATGTTCGATCGCTCAGCTGTAAACCGGCAGTTTGAATAGAGTTGACGAAGCTGCTACGCGCATGTCACAGGAGTACGGTGACTCGGTCGAACTCATCGGTTCACGGACAGTTGCGTACCTGAGCGGGGCGGTGCTCGTCGCTGCGCTGACAGCGGTGCTCGCACAGTTCTCGATCGACCTCCCGGGGGGGCTTCCGTTCTCGTTCCAGCCGTTCGGCGTCTTCTTCGCCGGCATCCTGCTGGGGCCGCTGTGGGGCGGATTCTCGCTTCTGCTGTACGTTCTCGTGGGCGTCGCAGGGGCACCCGTGTTTTCGAACGGGGCGGCCGGCATAGGGTATATTAACAGCCCGACCGGCGGCTTTCTCGTCTCGTTCGTGATCGCTGCGGCGCTGATCGGCGCCATCGCACACCGGTCGCTCGAGCCGAAACGGGTGACAGAACTGCCGGTCGTCGCGGTGACGGCTGCGCTGCTCGCGGGGATGGTAGTTATCTACGCCGTGGGTCTGCCGTGGTTCGCGGAGATCCAGTCGTGGAGTCTCTCCAGAACGGCCAGCTTCATGGCCCCTTTTGCCGTCGGTGACGCCGTGAAAGTCGCCATCACTATCAGCCTCGTCGCCAACGGGAACGAACTGCTCGAGTGGCGCTGACCGGCCGCACCGATGATCACAGTCCGAAACCTCGTCCATCGCTTCGACGACGAGCCCGCCCTGGACGGTGTGACGCTGCGCATCGAGGACGATGAGTGGGTGCTGTTGGCAGGACCGAACGGGAGCGGCAAGACGACGTTGGTACGACACTTCAACGCGTTGCTCGCACCCGACGCCGGCGAGGTACTCGTCGACGGGCAGCCGGCCGACGACGACCCGGTCCGGGCGCGGACGGGCGTGGGAATGGTGTTCCAGTCGCCGCGTGATCAGTTCGTTGCCGCCACAGTCGGCGCGGACATCTCCTTCGGACCAGAGAACCTCGGGCTCGATCACGACGAGATCGACCGCCGGGTCGGAGCGGCACTCGCCGCAGTGAACATGGCTGGCCGCCGGGACGAACGGATCGACGAGCTCTCGGGCGGCGAGCAGGCCAGGGTCGCCGTCGCCGGCGCGCTCGCGATGGAGCCCGACCACCTGGTGCTCGACGAGCCGTTCACGGGGCTGGACTGGCCGGCGCGGCAGTCGGCACTGGACCGGCTGGACGCCCTCAACAGGGACGGCACCGGTATCGTCTTCGTGACCCACGACGTGCGGGACGTCCTGGCGCGGGCGGACAGAGTGGTCGGCATGCGCGAGGGGGTGGTCGCGTTCGACTGCCCAGCGGACCGCGCCCGCGACCGGCTTGTGGAGATCGACGTGCGCGTGCCGGAACGAGACGAGATGGCTGCGGACGGGCGGTGACAGAGGGATGCTGACCTACACGCCGGGGGAGACGCTCGCACACCGGCTCGATCCACGCACAAAGCTCGCGTTCCAGTTCGGGTTCGCGGTCGCCGCTTTCGCCGGGCCGGCGGTCCCGTGGCTCCTGGCGATGCTGTCGCTCGGCGTTGGCTGTCTGTTCGTCTCCGGACTGTCGGTGTGGCGGGCGCTTCGTGCCTACTGGTTCGTGTTACTTGTGCTGTCACTGGGGCCGTTGCTGGGGGCCCTCACGCCCGGTCCGCCCTGGCTGCGGGTCGAGCAGGGTCTGGACTCGCTGCGGTCGGTGTCCCGCGTGGTGCCGGTGTTGCTCGTCAGCGCCGCGTTCGTCCACTCGACGCCCGTCCGGGAGACGCGGGCAGCAATCCAGCGGACCGTCCCGGGCCGGTTCGGCCAGTTGCTCGGCGTCGGCGTCGCGCTCACGTTCCGGTTCATCCCGGTCGTGCGCGACGACCTCGGCCGGATCCGCGATGCGGTCGCGGCGCGGGGCGGTCACGAACGGTCGGTTCGCGACCGCGCGGGGCGCATCACCGCCCTCGCAGTCAGCCGCTCGATGGCCAGGGCCGACCGGCTCTCTGTCGCCCTGCAGGCGCGGTGTCTCGCGTGGAACCCGACGCTGCCGCGGCTGGCGTTCGCACCAGTCGACTACGCGGTGCTCGCACTCGCTGCCGGGCTAGCGCTGTCGCCGCTCCTGTGGCTGTAATACGATGTCCGGCCGGCGGACGAACACCACGATCGGACCATACTGACTCCTAGTACTTCAAAAAAGAATTTGAACTGGCAGGTAGCCGGAGAAAGCCCCCGGCCGCTCGACTGCGTTCACTCCGTCGTCCGAGAATCGAAGATTCTCGTGATCACGAAAATCGAAGATTTTCGAACGACTTCGCTCCGTTCCCCCGGACGGTCGAGCGCGAGGGGGCTTTCTACATCTGATTTCCTCAATTTCTTTCCCGGATCACTATGAGTCAGTATCAGTCCGCAGCGGGGCCACTCCCGCCGGCGTAGGCGCGGGTCACGTCGACCAGCGCCTTCCGGTACTCGCTCTCGTCGGGATCGGAGCGTAGCGACCGGAACGTCTCCCGGAACGTGCTCAGGTCCACACCCGGGGCGTCGGCGGCGGCGGCGTGGGCGAGGTCGTAGATCCTGTGGCTGTCGCCGACGAGGCCGTGGCGCTCGACAAGCCCGAGCGCGAACGCGGCGTTGACTGCGGTGATCTCCGGATCTGCGGCGGGGGTCAGCCGCTCCCAGGCCGGCGGATCGGTCGGGCGGTCCGCGAGCGCGCTCGCGAGGCTCGACTCTAAGAAGGCAACGAGCTTGTTTGCGGGGGCGACCTCCAGCCAGAGGTCGTCGGCGTAGATGTCTTTCATATGGTTGGCGATCTGGTAACAGTGGGTGAGTTTGCGCTGCTCGACGCTCCGGCCGGCGAGCGCGAGAAAGATTGCCTCCTCAGTCGACTGCGTGTGCGAGGGATGGCCCTGCTCGTGGTGGTGCATGTGCGCGAACTCGTGGAGCGCGAGTTCGCGGGCCATCGCACTCGTCGCGGCCTGTCGCGAGATTGTCAGCCGGTGGCCGTCGTCGGTGTGACTGACGCGTGTGCGCTCGTTTGGATCCTCGACGATGCGTACCGTGACGGGCCGCTCGACCCTCCGTTCTGTCTCGAAGAGGTCACGCGCTCCGAGAAACGGCGCTACGGGCCCTGCTCCCTGGACCTCGACGTTCATATGAGCTACTGTCGGAGAGTCACCTCCATTACTCTTACGCGAACCGTCGACACCGAACAGACAGGGACGGTGGGGCCCCGTCCGGTTGCCCGGCTGGCGACTCCGCGGTTATGCTGTCGACACGACCGGACAGTTGACATCGGGACCGCCGGCAAGCTGCTCGGCGTCGAGAGCCGACGAAAGGTCGGACACCGAATCGAAGTCGGTGTTGTCGTAGATCTTGACGTCCCACAGCGGCGAGTAGCCCGCGTCGCCGGGCACAGTCGCGATGACGTTGTGGGTCTGGTCGTTCCCGTCCTCGGTCATGAAGCCCGAGGCCGGGCCGCCGCCGTCCTCGCTGGGGTTGACATTGAACGTCACGTGGATCGGCGAGGTCGGCATCTGGCCGCTCTGGGCCTCGAACGTGTCCTCCTCGAAGACGAGGTATGGGACGATCTGGCCCTGGTACCAGCCCTCGACCGTTCCTTCGGGCCCGTCGTCGGCGGAGTGCTGTTGGGACGCGGTCGACCCTTCGGGGACGACCGGGCAGTTCTTGATCGTCCCGGTCGCCTCGACCTCGTGGTCGTGCTCGAACAGCGCGGCAGCGCTCGTGATCGTATTCGCGGTGTAGTCGTCCGGGACTGTCACCGTGTGGACGTGCCAGAAGTCGTTGTACCCGTCGTCACCCGGCACGACGTCGATGATGTTGAGCTGGTCTTCGACCGGATCGCCGTTCTCATAGAAGAACGCGTAGATCGGCGCCGGCACCGTCGGCATCACGTCGAAGTTGTAGTACTGCACCGTGTTGCCGTCGGGGCCGAAACCCGTTGTGATGAACGGTCCCGCATCGAAGTCGATCGGCTCGTTCGGCCCCGGGAGGTCGCCGTTGTTCGCTCTCACGAACAGCGTCCCGGCGTCCTCGCTGAACCGGTCGACCTCGACGACCGGCGCCTCCTCGGGATCCGTCGGCTCCATCATCTCGTTGCCGTTTTCCATTCCGTTCTCGTCATCCATCCTGTTCTCGTCGCCGTTCTCCATTCCGTTCTCATCGCCGTTTTCCATCCCGTTCTCCATCTCGTTCTCCTCGCTGCTGCCGCTGTCATCGTCGCCTATGCAGCCCGCAACTGCGATAACTGACGTGCCAGCTACTCCCTGCAGAAACCGTCTCCGAGTGGTGTCGCTCTCTGACATTGCATTCAACCCGTCGACGTATCACGTTAAACGTATTTTTCAAGATCCGGACAAACTCCGCACAAACTTGGTTCGAACTCCGTTGTGACTGCGTTGCAATTTCGTTTGGATTCGCGGTAGCGGCGGGGACAGGGAACTCTGTCAACTGTTCCGCCGGCCAGTGTCGTTCCGTACAGTTGAGTGGCACGATATCGGGGCTTTCCCGGTGAACACCGTTTCGAAACACTATGCTTTTGCCTCTCCTGCCGGTAAGCGAGGACAATAATGGGCCGAAGAAAGAAAATCGTCCAGGAATGCGAGGAGTTGATGGACAAGCCTGAAAACATCCGTAATATCGCGATTGCCGCCCACGTGGATCACGGGAAGTGTGTGAGCGGTGACGCACGGATCTCGCTGGCCGACGGTCGCGTCGTCGAGGCCGAGCGACTGTTTGAGGAGATCCGGGCGGACGGGGAACCCGTAGCAGACGAACAGGAAGGGTATCGCCCCGCCGAGACTGTCGAAGTAACGTCGTACGACCGGACGCGCGGTGAAACAGGTCCGGCTTCGGTCGACTACGCCTGTCGGCGGAGGGCCGACGAGCCGCTCGTGAGAATCCGGACATCGAGCGGTCACGAACTCGAAACGACGCCCGAACACAGATATCTCGTGCTCACCCGGTCGGGCGTTACCGAGTTCGAACGTGCCGACAACCTCAAGGAAGGAGATACCGTTGTCGGCGTTCGACAGACGCCTGCTGGAGCCGGTGAGAACGCGAAGGCGGATCTGCTCCGGCATCTCACACGCGAGTACGGGTTCTACATCACTGTTACCGACGAGTTCAACGACCGTCTCGATGCACACGACCGGGAACGGCTGTACGAGGCCGCGAACTCGGAGCTGAAACAGAACTCGTTCGATCACGCCGTCTGGCGCGGCCAGTACCGACTCCGCGATATCGTAAACGTCTGCGACGAACTTGGTATCGATCTGGAGGAACTGTATGCAAACGTCCAGTCACTGAACTACCGCGGTAGTGACCAGCGTGGGGAACACTCGTCGCTCGAACTGACCCTTCCCGAGACGCTGGAGCCACTGTTCTACCTCGCCGGAGCCTACTTTGGCGACGGCGATTGTGAAGGGAACCTGACAAACAACGCGTCCGAGATGAAGGCAGCTGTCAGAGAGCACGCCGCAAGACTCGGAATGGAACCGATCGTCCAGGAGTTCGAGAGCCGTGGCGACCGCATCGAGCTCGGCGGCAAGACCCTCACGACCCTTCTCCAGGCCGCCTTCGAGTATCCCGAGGCCGAGAAGTCGTCCTCCATCCGGGTTCCCGAGTTCGTGTTCCGCGCCGGCCGCGAAGAAACCGCCGCCTTCATTCGGGGGTATCTGGACGCCGACGGAACGGTCGAGAAGAACAGGTCGGCTGTCTCGGTCACCTCGACGAGCCTGGGGATGCTCGAGGATCTCCAGTTGCTCCTCTACCAGTTCGATGTTGCATCGAAGCTCAACAGGGAGAACAACACGCTGTATCTCTCCGGTAAACTCTCGCTGGAAGCGTTCCGGGAGATTGGGTTCACCCTCTCGGACAAACAGGCATCGTTCGAGCGGTTGCTCGACACGGCAGCGACAGCGAAGGTGGACCGTGTTCCGGTCTCCGGTGAGACACTCCGCAGGATACGGACCGACCTCGACGCATCCCAGACGGACATCTCCGGCTCGTACCACAGCTACGAAAACGACGACATCGGGCTGTCGAAGCTGTCACTGTCGCGTATTGTGGATCGCTTCGACGAACTGGATAGCAGCGACGATATCCGTATCGAACGACTCGAGGGGCTGGCGAAAGCAGACAGTTCCTTCGTGGAGGTCGAATCGATCGAACGGACCGACCGTGAATTCGTATACGACTTCGGGGTCGAAACGCATCAGAACTTCGTCTGTGAGGGGATTGTCGTTCACAATACGACACTGACGGACAACCTGCTCGCCGGTGCGGGGATGATCTCCGACGAGACGGCGGGGGAGCAACTGGCGATGGACACAGAGGAGGACGAACAGGAGCGCGGCATCACAATCGACGCCGCGAACGTCTCGATGACCCACGAGTACGAGGGGACGAACCACCTGATCAATCTCATCGACACGCCAGGCCACGTCGACTTCGGCGGGGACGTGACGCGGGCGATGCGCGCAGTCGACGGGGCGATGGTAGTCGTCGACGCCGTCGAGGGGGCGATGCCCCAGACCGAGACGGTCCTCCGGCAGGCGCTGCGGGAGGGCGTCAAACCCACGCTGTTCATCAACAAGGTCGACCGTCTGATCTCCGAACTACAGGAGGGTCCCCAGGAGATGCAGGAGCGCATGACGACGGTCATCCGCGACGTCAACGACCTCATCCGCGGGATGACCGAGGAGATGGAGGACATCGACGAGGACTGGACAGTCTCCGTCGAGGAGGGGACCGTCGGCTTCGGCTCGGCGCTGTACAAGTGGGGCGTCTCGTTCCCGTCGATGCGGCGGACCGGGATGGACTTCGGCGACATCATCGAACTCGAACAGAACGACAAGCGCCAGGAACTCGCCGAGAAGACGCCGCTGGCGGACGTGGTGCTCGACATGGTCTGTGAGCACTTCCCGAACCCGCTGGACGCCCAGCCGCGGCGGATTCCGCGCATCTGGCGCGGGGACGCCGACTCCGAGGTGGCCGAGACGATGCAGCTGGTCGATCCCGACGGCGAAGTCGTGTTCATGGTGACGGACATCTCGATGGACCCCCACGCCGGCGAGATTGCGACGGGCCGGGTCTTCTCGGGGACCCTGGAGAAAGGTCAGGAGCTGCACGTCTCGGGCACCGTCGGCACCAACCGGCTCCAGAGCGTCGGGATCTTCATGGGCGGCGAGCGCGAGGAGGTCGAGAAGGTCCCGGCAGGTAACGTCGCCGCGGTGACGGGACTGGCCGACGCAATCGCCGGCTCGACCGTTTCGAGCGTGGAGATGACGCCGTTCGAGTCGATCGAGCACATCTCCGAGCCTGTCATCACGAAGAGCGTCGAGGCCCAGAACATGGACGACCTGCCGAAGCTCATCGAGACGCTCCAGCAGGTCGCCAAGGAGGATCCGACAATCGAGATCGAGATCAACGAAGACACCGGCGAGCACCTGATGTCGGGACAGGGCGAGCTCCACCTCGAGGTCGTCTCCCATCGCATCGAGCGCGACCAGGGCATCCCTGTCCAGACGGGTGAGCCGATCGTCGTCTTCCGCGAGGCACCCCAGGAGTCCAGCCGCGAGGTGGAGGGGATTTCGCCGAACCGGCACAACCGCTTCTACATGTCGGTCGAACCGCTCGACAATGACGTCGTCGAGGCGCTGACCCGCGGCAAGGCGACGATGGATATGCCGGAACTGGAACGCCGCGAGGCCCTGCAGGAGGCCGGCCTCGACAAGGACACCTCACAGGAGGTCGAGGACATCCACAGCACCAACATCATCGTCGACGAGACGAAGGGGATCCAGCACCTGAACGAGACGATGGAGCTCGTCATCGAGGGGATGGAGGAGGCGCTCGACGACGGACCGCTGGCCAACGAGCCGGTACAGGGTTCGCTGGTCCGCCTCCACGACGCCCGGCTCCACGAGGACGCGATCCACCGCGGCCCGGCACAGGTCATCCCCGCTGTCCGGAACTCGCTGCACAACGCGCTTATCGACGCGGAGATCCGGCTGCTCGAACCGATCCAGCAGGTCCGCATCGACGTCCCCAACGACCACATGGGCGCGGCGAGCGGCGAAATCCAGGGACGCCGCGGCCGTGTCGACGACATGTACCAGGAAGGCGACCTGATGGTTGTCGAGGGCGTCGCACCAGTCGAGGAGATGATCGGCTTCTCCTCCGATATCAGGTCGGCGACGGAGGGCCGCGCCTCCTGGAACACCGAGAACGCCGGCTTCCAGGTGATGGCCGACAACCTCCAGCACGAGAAGATCATGGAGATCCGCGAGCGCAAGGGCATGAAGCTGGAACTGTCGCCTGCCGTCGATTACTTCTAACCCACCTTTTTCTCCGAGGGGTTTCCTCGCTCGCTTCGCTCGCTGCGGGAACCCCTCGAACAAAAACGTGGGCGAAAAAGCGGGACCTCGCTCCGCTCGGTCCCGTGAACCGCGCTCGCTTCGCTCGCGCGGACGTTCGTTCCGGACAGCCCCCTTCCTGCAGCGACCCGCCACTACAGCGACTTCCGCAGACACGTCGCCGAGGCCGGACACAGCGCCGCGAACTCGGTCGTGTCTCGAACCCGTTCCGGCGCCGCCTCGCGCTCTATCTCGGCGTAGCCGCGGCCGGCGAAGAACCCGGCGGCCGTCGTGGTGAGGAGGAACAGCCGCTCGACCCCGCCCTCGCGGGCCGTGGCTTCGAGCGCAACACAGAGTTCGGTCCCCACGCCCTCGCCGCGTGCATGTTCCTCGACGACCACCGACCGGAGGAGTCCGTCCGCTCCGTACTGTTCGATGCCGCCCGCGCCGACCCGCTCGTCACCGGTCCGGGCGACGTAGAAGGCTCCGGGGTTCTCCCGGACGTCCTCGGCCGGCAGGTCGTTGCGCATCAGGAGGTCCTCGACGTACCCCAGCGTCTCCTCGTCGGCCCGCCGGAGGGTGACGTTCGCGGTGTTCATGGGCGACGTATCGGCCAGCGCGGGCAAGAGGGTTCCGGCGGGTGCTCGTCCCCTGGGTTTTTGTCTCCCTGATGCTTGCCCCCAGGCCCCGCAGGCGCTCGACCTCGGCCTTGCGCTCGTCGGCCCCGAGGTCCAGGTGGAGTGGCATTCATCGGGTCAACTCCTTCGGCATGGGCTTGGACAGCATCGCTGCCCCCTCCCCGTTGGGGTCAACCATCTCCTCGTCTGTCTCCTCCGGCAGGTCGCACCGCTCCCCATCCAGCGCCCGCTCCCGGAACGTCGCTAGCCCCTCCGGGTCGTCACAAGTTATCTTCTCGGGATAAAAAACCGGGTCCCGCGGAAAGAACTGACGACACCGCAGGAACGCCTAAGGCGCTCCCGGTGGCCTGGGAGCACATGGAGCGTGTGATACTCGATCCGGAGGGAGACGCCGGGGAGCGCGACGCGGTGAAGCGGACGCTCTCGGACGCGCTGGGGACGACCGCGATGGCGCTCAATCACTACCGGATCGCAACGGGCGAGAGGCTTCCAGGCGGCCTGCACACACACGCCGACCAGGAGGAGGTGTTCGTCGTCCTCGACGGCGAAGCGACCTTCGAGACGCTTTCCGGCGAGGTCACGGTGGCGAGCGGCGAGGCTGTCAGGTTCGCGCCCGGCGAGTTCCAGTCCGGACGGAACGGCGGCGACGTCGAACTGGCGGTGCTCGCGCTCGGCGCACCGCGCGATACCCGGGACATCCGCATCCCCTTCGAGTGCCCCGACTGCTGGGACGACGAACTGCGGTTCGGCCCGAATGGGCGCTTTGTCTGTCCCGACTGCGACGGCGAGCACACACCGGCGCCGTGCCCCGACTGCGGGAGCGAGGACCTGGAGGGGACGGTCGGCGAGGAGGGATCCCCCGTCGTCGTCTGTCGGGAGTGTGAGGCGACGTTCGACCGTCCACCGCTCGCGGAGTGAAGTTCGGGTTTCACCCCTCGCTCACGCAGAACTCGTTGCCCTCGGGGTCCTCCATCACGGTCCAGGTGTGGGTCTGGTCGGCGAACTCCTCGGATCTGGTCTCCCGGACCGCCCCGCCCAGGTCACGGAACCGTTCGACCGCCGCCGCGCGGTCCTCAACCGCCAGGTCGAGGTGGACCGGGAGGTCCTGCTCGGTCCCCCTCGGCAGGCCGTTGATACTGTTGGACCGGGAGGTCAACGTGCTCGTCAACGTTCGGGGATGTGCGTCCCGACGGCCCCGAGACAGTCACCGGAGCGATGGCATCGCTTGTGTCCGATAGTACGAACAGCAGGTTCGTAAATCAGTTCCAGATTTCGTCGAATCGGTCGGCGAAATACCGGTCAATCGGTACAACCGACCGTATCAGTCGTTTCCGAGATCTTTCGCTGTCGGAACCGCCTTTTTCAGCCGTCGACCCCTACCAATGCGCATGCAGTTCGGCGACCACGAGCGGATCCTGCTCGGCGGCGGCGTCTTCGGATTCGGTCTCGGCGCAGTCGGAGACGTCGCGCTCTTTCACCACGTCCTTCAGTGGCACCA
>PXQK01000137.1:0-7721 GCA_003022085.1 Halobacteriales archaeon QH_10_65_19
CTCCAGCGACCCGGTCGCCACGAACGACACCACGATCACCTCCTTGCTCGACCCCTGGAACCGGTCGACAGTATCCACCGCCACTCCCTCCGGCACCCGGGTCCCGATCTCCGAAACCTGCGCCCGATACGGCGCAATAACACCGATATCCTCCGGCTCCGCACCAGCAGCAAGATACTCTTCGACAATCCGCGCCACCTCGGCAGCCTCGATCGGATTCGTGTTCCCCTCCGCGCTGCCGTCCGGATCGACGAATACGACGCCGTCGCGCAATCGCTCCGGGAGGTTCGCCCGAGACACGCCGGCCAGATCCTCGATGCGCTGGGCCGCCACCTCGTCGGTCGCCGGCCGGAGCTTCCCGCCGTAGAACTCGCTCGACGGAAACGCCTGGATGCGCTGTGCCATGCGGTACTGGCGGTCAAGCAGCGTGCCAGCCTCGGGGTACTCCTCGATGAGGCGTTCGAACAGCGACTCCTGGAGGTCGTTCTCGGCCCGGACGACCGGCGGGAGCTGGTTGTGGTCGCCGACGAGGACGAACCGGTCGGCGGGCGCAACCGCGGCGAGCGTGCCAGGCTCGGTCAGTTGCCCGGCCTCGTCGACGACCGCGACGTCGAACGCCTGGGTCCGCATGGCGCGCGAACCACAGGACGCCGTCGTGGCTGCCACGACCGGCGCCTCCTGGAGCCGGCCGGCGGTTGCTGCTGGATTGCCCGCCCGGTCGAGCCGGTACTCCTGCATGTCCTCGCGCACGCCGCTCTCGGTCCCGACCCGGACCACCTCTGTGAACCCCTGCTCCTCCAGCGTTTCGAGGGCATTGTCGACCGCCCGGTTCGTGAAGGCCGAGACGAGCACACGGTCGCCGCGCTCGACCAGCGCCCGGACGAGGCGGGCCAGCGTGTAGGTCTTGCCCGTCCCCGGTGGGCCGTGGATCAGGGCGAAGTCCGCTGCTGCGACCGCCCGCCGGACGGCCTCGTCCTGGGACTCGTTGTTGTCGACGAACGTCCTCTCGACGTCCCGGAATTCGGGGTCACGACGGCCGAACAGCGGGCCTTTCCACTCGGCGGGCTGGGTGAGCAGGGCGTCGTGTAGCGCGGTCAGGAGCCGGTCGGTGGTCAGCTCCGAGGGGTAGATGTCGAGCCGGCGCAGCTCTACCGGCTCGTCGGCCGTGACGACGATCCCGTCGTCTGCCGTCCCGAGACGTTCGACCCGGGCGAGCTCGGCGCCGCCGCCGACCGGGTCGCCGTCGCTCGCCAGGGCCAGATCGCCGGCACGGATCTTCGAGACCGCACCGGTGCCCTCGGCGCGGAGTTCCCAGCGGCCACTGTCGAGTTCGCGCCGCCCGGTCGGCTCCAGGTCGACAAGCGCGCGGTCGGCGGCTGCGCGCTCCCCGGGCTCCTGTTCCCAGAGTTTGGCGTACTCGCGGTGGACCTCCCGGCGTTCCTCCTCGATCGCGCCGTAGAAGCGGTCGAAGTACGCCTGCTCCTCCGCCGGAATCGCAGTTCCGACCTGCCCGGCTTTCGACTCCTGGTCGAGCCGGCCCGAGACGGCCATGCAGGTGTCCTGTTCGAAGCAGTACTCGCAGATCGCGTCGGCCTCGTGCCCCGTCGGGATCGAGGCGTCGTGCTCCATTGCGGCGAGTTCGTTGCGCGCCCGCAGGACGAACGCGAGGAGCCCCCCAGAGATGGAAAAGTCCTTGGCCGGCGAGAGGTCGCCCGACTCCTCGACCCTGTCGAGTGCGGCGTTTTTCGTGTAGAGGAGCGTGCCTGTATCGGGGTGCTCCCCCCGCTGCTCGCCGAGGACGAGCGCGTAACAGGCCGCCTGGATCTTGTCCTGGAAGCGGGCGTCGCGCTTGGTGTTCTTGCCGGTCTTGAGCTCGACCGGCGCGCCACGGCGGACAGCGTCGGCACGGCCCTTGAGACCGTAGCGCTCGCTGATAAGCAGCTGTTCGGAGCGCCACTCGTCGCGCTCGGTGAGCGTCCCCTGCTGGAGCCAGCCCTCGATTGCCTCGGCGTGCTGTCGGGCCGTCTCCCGCATCGACTCGGGGTCGGCTCTGAGCAGGCCCAGGTCGAGGCCCGCCTCCCGGACGCGCCGGTCGACAGCCTCCTCCAGGTCGCGGCCCCGGAGCAGGTCGCCGAACACCTGGTGGACAATCGTCCCCTTCACGACCGGCTCCGCGAGGTCGGTGCCGCCGAGTTTGTTGAGGTAGTACATCCGCGGGCACTGCACCCAGGCGCGGATGTCAGTCACGTCGACCAGGAAGTCGGGCTCGACGACGACCATGGAGTCGCCGGTCGTGCTGTACCCGGTTTCACCGCGGTACTCGCGTTGCTCCGCGTCGTGGACGGCCAGCTCCATCCCCGGCTCTAGGTACTCGCCGGTCTCCGTCCACTTGCCCCACAGGGTCACGGTCGTCGGCTCGCTGCGACCACGGTCCGGCCGGACGGTGACCTCCAGCAGCTTGGACTCGCCGTACTGTGTGTTGACGGTCCGCTCCTCTCCCACTTCGACGACGACGCCGCGCACGTTCACGCTCCAGAGCAGGGGCGCGGGCTGAAAAACGCTGTCGGTCACCGATACTTCCCACTGGTCGTCACAGCAGTCGGTACGTCCCGCGGCTCTCGCTGACCTCGCCGGCGCGGACGAGTTTCTGCAGTGCCGTCCGCGTGTACTCGACCGGCACGCCGCGCCTGCTCGCGTACGCGACTACATCGTCTTCTGTCGGCCCGTCGAGTTCCCGTAGCGCCGCCCGCACGGTCTCCTCTCGGCTCGAACTGCCGTCCGACTCGGGCTCGGCGGCCTCGGCGACCGCCCCGGGGTCGATGCCGGATTCGGCGAGGTATGTGTCGTCGTCGACGCCGGCGTTGTCTACCTGCTGTTCGAGTTCGGCGAAGGAGTCGAGTTCGGCGAACGCGTCGTCTCGGCCCTGTCGGGCGGCGAGCATCGAGGCGCGCACCTCCCGGGCGTGGTCCTCGTCTGCCGCACTCGCCACAGCCGACGACCGCGTACATATGTCACCCTTTGATGCGAACGCAATGAAGATGTTGCCTTCGCCCTGCTATGTTCGTTTCAAGGGCGGCGTAGTCTTGTACTGTCTGGCCCGCGTAGTCGAGTCGTTTTGTCGGTCGTACAACCGGCAGCCTCATACCATTCGGCCGAATACGGCCGGGCAGATGGTGGCAGCCACTGCGGTGCTGACGCTGGTGGTGGCAGGGCTGGCGAGCCTGTTCATGGCGTGGGCCATCGGTGCCGGGTCGTCGGGATCGACGCCCTTTGCCCCCGCAGTCGGCGCCAACGCGATATCGATCATGCGGGCAGGCTTCCTCGTGGGCATACTCGGCCTACTCGGGGCCGTCCTGCAGGGCGCGAACGTAACCGAGGCCGTCGGATCGGAACTCGTCATCGGTCAGTCGCTGTCGGCGACGGCGGCGACGCTCGCGCTGCTGATCGCCGCCACGCTCGTGGCGATCGGCATCTTCATCGGCTACCCGATCGCGACGGCGTTCACCGTCACCGGCGCGGTGGTCGGCGTAGGGCTGGCGATGGGGGGCAATCCCGCCTGGGCGAAGTACCGCCAGATCGGGGCGCTGTGGATCGCGACTCCCCTTATCGGGGGCGGCGTCGCCTACGCGACTGCGCGCCTGCTCCGGGGCGACCGGTTGGCCGAAACCGTTGTGATTCCGCTGCTCGGTGGCCTCGTCGGCCTCATCCTCGCGAACGTGCAGTTCGTCTTTCTCGCCCCGGGCGACGAACAGGCGTCGATCGCACAGGCGGCCGTCGAGCAGATCGGCGGCGGCACCGCGACCTACGCGGCCACGACGCTGCTGGTCGCCGGGGCAGTCGCCGCGGTGCTCGCCCAGCGCACCAGGGTCGATCCCGAGCGGACACAGCAGCGGTTCCTGCTGAGCCTGGGGGGGCTCGTCGCGTTCTCCGCGGGAGGCAGCCAGGTCGGACTCGCGCTCGGGCCGCTCGTGCCGCTGCTCGGCGGCTTCGAGCTCCCGCTCGTGGCGGTGCTCATGGGCGGCGGTCTCGGGCTCTTGCTTGGCTCCTGGACCGGCGCGCCGCGCATGATCAAGGCGCTCTCACAGGACTACTCGGCGCTGGGCCCCAACCGGTCGATCGCGGCACTGATCCCTTCGTTTGCGATCGCCCAGACTGCCGTGTTCTTCGGCATCCCCGTCTCGTTCAACGAGATCATCGTCTCCGCGATCGTCGGCAGCGGCTACGCGGCCAGCGGCGAAGGCGGCGAGGTCAGCGCCCGCAAGATGGGCTATACGGTACTGGCGTGGATCGCGTCGCTCGCCGGCGCGTTCGTGATCAGCTACGGCGCCTTCCTTGCCGTCGAGTCGCTGCTGTGAGTCACTCGCCGGCTTCGGCGTCGACTGCCTCCTCGCTCTCCTCGTCTGCGTGGAACTCGTCGAGACCGGAGATGCGGGCCTTCAGGATGCGCGTGTTCTCGACCTGTTCGACGCGAATCTCGAGACCGTCGTACTCGATGCGTTCGCCCTGCTCGACCAGCCGGCCTGCACGGTTGAAGATGAAGCCCGCGATCGTCTCGAACTCCTCGCCCTCCGGGAGTTCGATCCCCAGTGACTCGTTGATATCGTCGATGTTGACCTCGCCTTTAACGACTGCAGTGCTGTCGGCGACGAACTCGATGGGCTCGGCCTCGCCGCCCTCGAGGATCTCGCCGACGATTTCCTCGACGAGGTCCTCCATCGTCACCAGCCCCTCAGTGGTGCCGAACTCGTCGATGACGATCACCATGTTGAGCCGCTGTTCGCGCATCTCGGTCAGCAGTTCGTCGACGTTTTTGGTCTCGGGGACGTGTAGCGTCGGCTCGATCAGGTCGTCGAGGTCGACCGGCGAGTCGCCGTCGCCGTAGTTGCTGTCGCGGACGAGGTCGTTGATGTGGACCACGCCGAGGATGTTGTCCAGTTCGCCGTCGTACACCGGCAGGCGCTCGTGGTTACTCCTGATGCAGGTTTCGATTGCCTCCTCGATAGAGGCGTCCTTCGCGACCGCGGTCATGTCCAGGCGAGGGGTCATCACCTCCTTGACGATCATGCGGTTGAACCGGAGGGTGCGCTGGAGCATCTCGCGTTCCTCCTCCTCGAGGACGCCCTCGCGCTCGCCGGTCTTGATCATGTCGCGGATCTCCTGGCGCGTGACGTAGGACTCCTCGATAGCCGCCCTGCCGCCGGTCACCCGGTTGACGGCCCGCGTGAGGTAGTCGAACAGCACAACCAACGGCATCAACAGCGTCTCCACGAACTTCAGCGGGCGGGCGATGCGCAGCGCCCACGACTCCGTGTTGTCGATGGCGTACGACTTGGGGGCGCTCTCGCCGAACAGTAACACCAGCGCCGTCACCCCGAAGGTTGCAATCGCGACGGCCTGCCCCTGGCTTGTCAGGAAGTATGCGAGTAATCCGGTCGCAATCGAGGACATGGCGATGTTGACGAGGTTGTTGCCCACCAGGATCGTCACGAGCAGGCGGTGCGGGTCCTCCTTGAGTTGCTGGAGTGTCCTCGCCCCACGCTGCCTCTCGTCGACCACCGCGTCGACCCTGTGGTTTGGGAGTGCGAACATTGCTATCTCGGAAGAGGAAAAAAACGCCGACAGACCCAGCAGGATGACCAACACGGCCAGCCCGATCCCAGCGAATGCACCGTCCGACAGTTCGAGTCCGAACACCTCCACTGCCGCGAGACTCGCTCCGAAGGATCCGAACGACCCGCCTACCACCGTCGGGGTGGCCCCGGCCGCGGCCGTGAGGGTATCGGCCGCCGCGGCGCTGCCGACCACCAGGTGGCCAGTTGCGGGGCTAGCGAGGGCAGTGAGACTCGCCATCGAACCGTTAGTTCTCGGTTCCGCGACAAAAGGGTTGTCATGCGCCGGGCGAAGGTATTACACCGGGTTCGTCCCTACAGAGAGTATGAGCCAGCCAGCGATCACACTGTACCGGCTACAGGCCTGCCCGTTCTGTGAACGCGTCGTCAGGAAACTCGAGGAGTGCGGCCTCGAGTACCGCTCCCGGTTCGTCGAACCGATGCACTCGGACAGAGACGTGGTCAAGCGCGCGAGCGGCGCACGGACAGTACCAGCGATCGTCGACGAGACCACGGGCGTTACGATGTCCGAAAGCGCAAACATCGTGGAGTACCTGGAGGCGGCCTACGGCGATAGCGGCGTCGAGGCGACGGGAACCGCCGGTGCGACCGTCGCAGGGGAGGGATCCTGATGGAACTGGGGTTCGACGTCGTCGCCCTCGACGAGCCGGACCATCCCGAAGAAGGCGAAACAGCGCCGGACTTCGTGCGGCCGCTGGTCAACGACGAGTACTGGGAGGACATCGCCCTCTCGGAGCTGACCGCCGAGCGTCCGGTCGCACTCGTGTTCCACCCTATGGACGGGGCATTCCCCGCGACGTACATCTGGAACGAACTGCGCGACAGAGGTGTCGACGAGTGCGACGCGACGATCGTCGGACTCTCCATCTCGACGCCCTACGAGCACAAGACGCTGATCGAGGAGCGCGGTCTTGAGGGGACCGACATCCGGTTTTTTTCCGACCCCGCCAACGGCGTCGCCGCGGAGTACGGTATCGTCAACGACCTCGACGGAATGACCGGCGTCAGCGAACCGCGGCCCGCGACGTTCGTCGTCGACGAGGATCGGACTGTCCGGCACGCGTGGGTCGCCCGCGAGTGGCCGGAGTTCCCAGACTACGACGAGTTCGAGGCGGCGATCGAACGTGTCGCAGACGACTGACCACACAACCGATGACCCACAACGGAGACAGCACGACGGGCCCGGCGTCCGAGAGAGCAGGCGAATCGATCGCGGAGGCAGCCGATGCGATCCGGCACGGCCAGCCGATCGTCTACCCGACGGAGACGGTGTACGGGCTGGGTGCCGACGCAACCGACTCCGACGCCGTCGAACGGGTTTTCGCTGCCAAGAACCGCAACCGGGACAACCCGGTGTCGCTCGCGGTGCCGGACACAGACGCCGCGACGGAGTACACCGCGCCGACTGACCGCGAGTGGGCGTTCATGGAGGCGTTTCTCCCCGGTCCCGTCACGGTCGTACTGGAGCGGCGGCCGGTGGTGCCCGACGCGCTGACTGCCGGACGGGACCGCGTTGGCGTCCGGGTCCCGGACCACGACCGCGCGCTAGCGCTGCTCCGCGAGGTGTCGCCGGTCACGGCCACGAGCGCGAACGTGAGCGGCCGCCCGAGTGCGCGACGCGTAACCGAACTGGACGACCGGATCCGCGAGTACGCCACCGTCGTCGTCGACGGCGGCGAGACGCCGGGCGGCGGGTCGACGGTCGTCGACGTGGCCCGCGAGCAGGTCCACCGGCGTGGGCCGCTCGCCGACGACATCGAGGCGTGGCTGGCCGAGCACTGAGTGCTGTGGCTCGTCGCCACAAACGTGATGTGTCTGTACCAGAACAGTTCCCGTGTCATATGCGAGAGTACGCACAGCCGGGTCAGACTACCCGGATCACAGGTCGGGCGGGTCCGATGGATCGATTCCGCGAACGGGTCGAAGCAACCGAGACCACCAACGCCACGCACGGGTACGTTCGAACGGCCCGTTAGTGATTCGTGAAAGGAATTGAGGATTCGTGAAGGGGAAGCCCCCGACCGCTCGACTCGAGGGCCTCGCTGCGCGCTTCGCTCTCCGCACCGCCCGCGAAGTGCTTGCGTCGGCCGT
>PXQK01000137.1:7760-9228 GCA_003022085.1 Halobacteriales archaeon QH_10_65_19
AGCGAAGCGCGCAGCGAGGCCCCCGAGTCGAGCAGCCGGGGGCTTCCTGCATCTGCGAGTTCTTCAATTTCTTCCCCGAGGTACTACCGGGCCGTTGCCTGCGGCGTCGTCGTCACTCAACCGCCCAGCAGGCTCCGCAGCGACCGGGTTTTGACGCCACACTCGGCCTGGTACTCGCAGGGCTCGCACTTCGCTCGGTCGTCGGTCCGCGCCGGCGGGCCATCGATCGACTCGGCGATCCGGACGGCCTCGCGGTACTCTGCGGTCCGGCGGACTGTCACGTCAGCCCCCCGGATCACGCCGTAAGCAGGATACTCAGCGAACACTCGCTCGACGCTCGTCTCCCGCTCCCAGGAGAGCGCCTTTGCGGCGGCCACCAGCCGGACGCTCTGTGGGTGCCAGACGCCGGTTTTGGGTGGTTTACCGGTGAACGCGAGCGACAGCGACGGCGGCGTCCCTCCGAGCAGTTTGTGTGCGATCCCGCGGCAGTCCCGGCCGCTGAGGAAAACCTCCCTGTCGGGTGGCTCGACGAGCGCCTCCCACCTGTCGATGCGGGCCTTCGCACATCCAAGGCTGGAGCGGTACTGCGTCGGCGTCACTGCAATCGGGGCGTCTCTGATCGCGCCGTCGTCGGTGAGCAGCTGCTCGTACTGAAAGGCCAGGTCACGCCTGGCAGCGACCTCCTCGGGGACCTCATCCGGGTCGGCGGACCGGCGTCGGTAGTAAAGTTTTCTGGGACAGTACGCGGCTGTCTCGACCTCGCGGAACGCGTGCATGGGGCAGGCTGGTCGCGGATTCAGGTTTAAATATTCGGACAGGAGAAACCCATTGATCCGAGAGATGCCTCGCCTCCGAGTCGTCTCTGTGGCCCACCCGACCGCCACGAGTCCGCCGGCAGACCAGACAACGCCCCTGGCGGACTGATAGGGTCGTGCGTGACTCTGTACCGCCGGGCTGGAACAAATTGGGAGTCTCAGATCCTGTCACACCGATATTTCGGAGCAATGCCGAAAATAATCACGCAGACGGTTGACAGCCCCTAGGTCGGTTCGTGGCTGACAACGTAGTCGTCGTCGCTAACGCCGATGATCGCCCACTCGTAGTCGAGGTCCGCGCTCGTCAGCCGACGTTCCAGCCCCGAGACGCTCTCTTCCCACGTGATGAAACACCGGAGGCTGCCGGATTCCGGCGGGTCGTCGGGCTTCGCCATCGGTGTCAGCTCTACGACGCGCCACTTCCGGTGTGCACGCAACGCCCCGTCGTCCGTCGTGACGGTGTATCCGAGGTCGCTGAAAATCGACTCGGCTTCGCGTTCGAGGGATGTGCTACCAATTCCCATTCACTGTCTGGTACTCCCGGTAGTGGTTTAAACGTATCGTAGTGACAGTAAACTACCCCACCCTACTTCGCTCACCCGCAACGGGGCTCGCTCGTTGAGGGTGGGGCTTTGACGTGGACTCCCGTTCTG
>PXQK01000090.1 GCA_003022085.1 Halobacteriales archaeon QH_10_65_19
GACACCGACGCCGGCGACGCCGTCGAGAAGTTCGTCGTCGCCTGCCCGATGTGCATGACGATGTACGAGGACGGCCGCAAGACCGGCGGGTTCGAAGACGAGATCGAAGTCGTCGGCATCACCGAACTGCTGGCCGAATCTCTGGACGGAAAGGCTGCGGCATAGGGAGTTTTCCGTCGCTCTGTCGTTCTCGTGTGTGGATCAAGACACGCGAGGTGTCGAAACTGCTCACAGGCGTCTGTCCGGCAGTACGAGCTACATCGAAACCACACGGCGTCCGCGATAACAACGCTCTTTATCGCTCTCCTACCGAGAATAACTCAACAGTACTCGTCCCCCAGCTATGCTCGGCATCCTCATCTCACGCGAAGACGAGGCATCGGTCCACATCGGCGAACAGTTGCGCGGCGTCGTCGAGTGGCAACAGCGCGAGGACACCGCCCTGCCGGACGCCGACGGCGGCGGGACGGTCTACGAGCGCGAGGGGGTTCAGCTCCGGGAGTTCGACGGCCTGCACCTCCACCTCGACCGCCCGGCGGCCGCCTTCGACGACCCGGATCTGCTCGTGTTCGCCTCCAAGCACTCGGGGGAGACGGGACCGCTGTTGACCGCGCACCACACCGGCAACTTCGGTCCGGCCGACCACGGTGGAGCGGACAACTCCCTGGCACAGGCCTGCCCGAATGCCCACGCCCGGGTGCTGGCGGCACTCGAGGCGCACGCGCCCGAGGGATACGACGTCGGAACGGAGTGCACCCACCACGGCCCCACGGACGTCGGCGCACCGTCGATGTTCACCGAGGTTGGCAGCGGCGAATCAGAGTGGACCGACCCCGACGCCGCCCGGGCAGTCTCGCGGGCGATACTCGACCTCCGGGGCGTCGATCCGCACCGCGAACCCGAGAACGGCGACAACTGGAGTCGCCGACAGCTCGTCGGTATCGGCGGCGGCCACTACGCGCCGCGGTTCGAGCGTGTCGTCCGTGAAACCGGCTGGAGGGCCGGCCACGTCGCTGCCGACTGGGGGCTCGACGCACTCGGCGACCCCGCAGAGCCGGCAAACCAGAACGTTCTCCGGGAGGCGTTCGAGGCGAGCCGCGCGGCGTACGCGCTCGTCGACGGCGACCGACCGGCGGTCGAGCGGGCACTCGCCAACGTCGACTGCCGGATCGTCACCGAAACGTGGCTCCGGGAAACCGACGGTGTCGACCTCAGTCTCGTCCGTCGGATCGAGCGGGAGGTCACGACCGTCGCCGAGGGGCTGCGGTTCGGCGAACCCGCGTCGGTCGTAACCGGCGAGGTTTCTGCCGACGACCTCGAGGTCCTCGACATTCCGGCGGCGCTGCTCGACGAGGCGCGGGGGATCGACCGCGAGGCGACCTACAACGCGCTCGCCGAGACGGCGGTGGCGTTCGACACCGATCAGGGCGGGACGCGACCCGCCGGGACGGTCGTCCTCCCCGGCGGGAGCGACCGCGAGCGCGTTCTCGACAGATTGCTCGGCGTGCTCCGGCAGCGCTACGACAGCGTCGAGCACGACGGCGACGTCGTCGTCGCCCGCGAGGAGGCGTTCGACCCCGAGCGGGCGCGGACGCTCGGCGTCCCCGAGGGGCCGGCGTTCGGCCGCCTCGCCGACGGCGAAGCCGTCGAGGTCGACGGCGAACGGATCCCACCCGAGGTCGTCCGCGAGGAGCGCGAACGACGGTTCTCACTCAGGGACTGATACTGCTTGTCGTGGCTGTGTACCGAGTCGAACGCAGCAGCGTGGGGCCGACCCGGTACACAGTCACTATGACGCTTCGGAACTGCTCACCAACCGCCAGCGCTGGTGGCCGGCAAATTCCCGAAACTGCCGGGCTGGCTCCGCGGGAGTCCGCTGGGGGAGTCGTATCTCGCAACGCTTTTGGGACGCCGCATCGGACGTTTGACATGGAGAGCGATTCCGGACCCTTCTCGGACAAACTGCGGGTACAGGAGGCGCTGACGTTCGACGACGTCCTGCTCCGACCCAAAAAGAGTGCCGTCGAGCCGGACGAGGCGGATATGACGACGCGCGTCTCGAAGAACGTCAGACTGACCGTTCCGGTGCTGTCGGCAGCGATGGACACAGTCACGGAGAGCAAGATGGCCATCGCGATGGCCAGACACGGTGGGCTGGGCGTCCTCCACCGGAACATGCAGATCGACGCGATGATCGCGGAGATCGAACGCGTCAAGCGCGCCGACGAACTCATCATCCGCGACGTCGTGACAGCCTCGCCCGACCAGACCGTCCGCGACGTCGACGAGATGATGGAACACGAGGGTGTCTCGGGCGCGCCGGTCGTCGACGACAACGGAACAGTGCTGGGTATCATCTCCGGCACCGACATCAGACCGTACCTCGAGGTCGGTGAGCGCGACGAGGTCCGCGAGGCGATGACCGACGAGGTGATCACCGCCTCGGAGGAGATTACGCCGCGCGAGGCGCTGGAACTGATGTACGAACACAAGATCGAACGCGTTCCGATTGTCGACGAGCAAAACAGGCTCACCGGCCTGATGACGATGGCCGGTATTCTCCAGCGCCGGCAGTTCGACCGGGCCGCCCGCGATCACGACGGCCACCTCAGGGTCGGTGTCGCCGTCGGCCCCTTCGAGACCGACCGGGCGGCTGCGGCCGACGACGCCGGTGCGGACGTGCTCTTCATCGACTGTGCACACGCACACAACAGCAACGTCATCGGGAGCGCCCGCGACATCGAGGCGACTGTCGATGCGGAGGTCGTGGTCGGGAACATCGGTACGCGCGAGGCGGCGCGGGACGTCGTCGACTTCGCCGACGGCGTGAAAGTCGGGATCGGCCCCGGCTCAATCTGCACCACGCGGATCGTCACCGGCGCGGGAATGCCTCAGATATCGGCCGTCGCACAGGTCGCCGACATCGCCAGCCAGCACGACGTTCCCGTCATCGCGGACGGCGGCATCCGCTACTCCGGCGACGCGATCAAGGCCATCGCCGCAGGCGCGGACGCGGTGATGCTCGGCTCCTACTTCGCTGGAACCGACGAGGCTCCCGGCCGTGTCATCACGATGAACGGCAAGAAGTACAAGCAGTACCGCGGCATGGGGAGCGTCGGTGCGATGAAGTCCGGTGGCGGCGAGCGCTACCTCAAGGAAGACGACGACGAGGAGTACGTCCCCGAGGGCGTCGAGGCGGCGACCCCGTACAAGGGGACGCTCGAGTCGGAGCTTCGCCAGCTCGTCGGCGGGATGCAGTCCGGTATGGGCTACGTCGGCGCCGAAACCGTCCCCGAGTTCAGGGAGCGTTCCGAGTTTGTCCGTATCTCCCCGTCCGGCCAGCAGGAGAGCCACCCACACGATGTCGTCATCACAGACGAGGCGCCGAACTACAGCCCCGGCGGAAGCTGATCAAAACGCTCAGAAGAGCAGGCAGCCAACTGGCGGACGATGACTGACTACGAGATCCACCGGTATCCTGGTGGAGCGACCATCGAGGATGCCCACACCGTCAGGCGGATCGTTTTCATCGAGGAACAGGGCGTCTCGGAGGCCGAGGAGATGGACGGGCGCGACAAACAGTCGATCCACGTGGTCGCCTACGAGGCGAAAACGGGAGATCCGATCGGAACGGCGCGGCTCCGCATGCCGGAGAGTGATACCGGGAAAGTTGAACGCGTCGCAGTGCTCGAACAGTACCGGGACCGGGGCATCGGCCGGGGACTGATGGACGCAGTGGAGGATGAGGCACACCGGCAGGGATGTTCCCGCGTGACGCTGCACGCCCAGACAGCAGTGGAGGAGTTCTACCACCGGCTCGACTACCGCACCGTCAGCGACGAGTTCGAGGAAGCCGGGATCCCCCACGTCAAGATGGAGAAGGACCTCTGATAGTGACTTGAGGGGAATCCTGCTTAACTCCCTCGCTCGTGATGTATGATACGGTTGTGTGTGGGTGTTTTCCTGCCACCGAGACGTCACGCGAGCGCAGTTCTGGGTGCCCCTTCCAGTCGCGGGGGCGGAAGGCGACGACGAGCGCGACCGCATACAGTGTGTCGACGACACCGGCAACAACCGGTCCCGGAATGGTCACCATCGGCAGGGAGATGCGGCGGAGGTGGTGGGCCAGTGCCTCCTCGTAGCTGATCTTCAGCTTCGGATTCCGGTAGTCGTCGGCCAGTTCCTCGCGCCACTGCGTCATCCGGTGGACCTCTCCACGGTACAGGTGTGTCATCGACGAACTCGGCCCCATCTCCCGCTCGGGCAATAATTGCCCGGTTCGCCGGACCCTGGATCGTATACCACTGCGTCCTGCCCGGCTCCGTCGCTAGTTCGGGGAACATATATCCCCGCCGCCGCTATGTCGTTCCAATGACGCGCATCGACGTGATCGACAACCACGGGCAGTTCACGCACCTCGAACAGCGTGCGCTCCGTGACATGGGGGTGGACGTGAACATCGTCGACAACGACACCCCGTCCGAAGAGATCGACGCCGACGGGCTCGTGCTCTCCGGGGGACCGGAGATCGACCGCAGCGGCAACTGCACCGAGTACCTCGAGATGGACGTACCGGTGCTGGGCATCTGTCTGGGCATGCAGATCATCGCCGACAGACTCGGCGGCGAGGTCGGTCCCGGCGACTACGGCGGCTACGCCGACGTGACTGTCGAGGTCACCGACGACGACGACCCGCTCGTGGGCTCGCTCGCGCCCGACACG
>PXQK01000091.1:0-994 GCA_003022085.1 Halobacteriales archaeon QH_10_65_19
ATGTCCACGTCTACCTCCACGAGGACGCGGTCTCGGATATCGAGGCGCTTACCGGGCACGGGGAGCGCGTCGACGACGGAGTCGTGCTCGTCCTCGACGGCGAACAGGCGCGGGGCGTGTTCCAGCGCGCGACCGGGATCGACCCGATGGGCTTCGCCCGGCGGGCGATGGACACCGACGGCGCGGTTGACCGGGACTGTACCGGCGGAACGTGTCCGGCCGGTGATGGGGGTTCCGGCGGAGAGCACCGTGTGCGGTTCGTGTTCGCGTTTGCCGAGAAACAGAACGAGGAGGCCGGCGGGCTGTACGCCGAGGGGCCGGTGATCCACGGGTACGTCTCGTGTGCCTGCGGCGAGAGTTACTCGGAGAAGTGGACGATACGGAATGCCGACGGCCCCGACTGACCACGAGTGTGAGCTGTTCCGCCTCTACAGCCACGACAGCACGCTGTTTACCATCGGGAGGGTTCGCCGGGTCCAGCCCCGAAACCGGCACCAGCGGTCTGAGGAACTGTAGCGGATAGCGCTCGGCGAGGTCGACCGCGTAGGTCTCGTACTCGTCACTCGAGGCTAGTCCAGTCTGGTAACCGCGCCGGCCGGCCTTGTATTCCCCGAGGCCCGCGGCCCGCGCCGTTTTGATAAGAACGTTGACCTCACGGTCCTCGACCTCCGCATTGACGGATTTCTGGAGCTCCTCCCGGAAGTTGTCCTGAGTGACGGCCCGGACATCATTGCGTCGTCAATCCTGTCTTCGCTGTCGGATTGCGAAAAGAGCGATTGTAGTCTACACAACCGCTATTGGCGTACCGACTGAACTACGGGTATGCAACGACGGACGTTTCTCGCCCTGAGCGGGCTGTCGCTGGCCGCGGGACTCGGCGGCTGTGTCTCGGAGGGCCCGGCCGATAGCACCGGAGACGACGACCCACAGCCCGCAAGCGAACCGCGACAGTTCCAGACCGACGCGTCGAACACCGGCGCCACTGGCGGGAAAG
>PXQK01000091.1:1193-3185 GCA_003022085.1 Halobacteriales archaeon QH_10_65_19
CGGCGCGCCACGCGACGACGCCGGCAGTCGCCGACGGAACCGTCTACGCGGGCGGCGGCAAGGAGAAAGTCGTCTACGCCATCGACGCCGATACGGGCGAGGAACTCTGGCGGTTCGAGACCGAGGGAGAAGCGATGAACCCACCTACGGTCGCCGACGGAACGGTGTACGTCCCCGACCGGAGCGGACACCTGTATGCGCTCGATCCCGGCGACGGGAGCGAGCAGTGGAGCGTCCAGGTCGGATCGACCGGGGACGAGCCACAGATCTGGGGGTCGGTCGCAGTGACCAACGACAGCGTCTACGTGCCCGCAGACGGCTCGGTCGTCGCCCTCGACAGCGACGGCAGTCGCCGGTGGACCGTTGGGAGAGGCGCGGTTCACCCGCCGGTCGTCGCCGGCGACAGCCTCCTGATCACGACGTCACAGCGGGCGTTCTGTCTCGACACCGCGGACGGCGCGGAACGCTGGCACTACGAGGTCGAGGACCGGGCGATGGGCGACGCGGTTTACGCCGGGATCAACTGTGGGCTGGCCGTCGGTGACGGCGTCGCTTTCGTCGCCGCCCACGGCGGTCACGTCTACGCCCTGGTGTGATGGGCGCGGCACCCCAGCCCGGGGGATGCTGGCCCGAAGGAACGCGACGACTCCCGCCTGTTCGGCAGATACGTCGGCGGCGAACTCGCTTTCGCCGGTGTCATTATCGGGCAGTTCATGGATCACGCCCGCTACGCCTGGACGACCGGTATCGTCACCCTCTTTTGGATCCCTCGCGGATGTGTGGCCATGACTCACGAGATCGCAGTCGTGCCCGGCGACGGGATCGGGACAGAGGTGACGCCCGCAGCAGTCGATGTTCTAGAGGCGCTGGGCCTAGGTCTGGAGTTCGTCTACGGCGAGGCCGGCGACAACGCCGCGGCAGAGTACGGCGAGCCGCTCCCCGACGGGACGCGGGCCCTGGTTGCAGACGCCGACGCGACGCTGTTCGGCGCCGCAGGGGAGACCGCCGCGGACGTCATCCTGCCGCTCAGGTCGATCGTCGGATCGTACGCGAACGTCCGGCCCGCCCGCGCCTACCCGGGTGTGGACGCGCTCGCTCCCGAGACCGACCTGGTGTTCGTCCGGGAGAACACCGAGGGGGTATACGCGGGCCTCGAACAGGAGGTCGTCGACGGCGTCCGGACGCTGACCCGTGTGGTCACCGAGGATGCCTCCAAGAGGATCGCCGAGTTCGGGTTCGGGTACGCGAAACGCAACGGCTACGACCGGTTGACGATCGCCCACAAGGCCAACGTGATGCGCCAGACAGATGGCCTGTTCCTGGCGACCGCAGAGCGCGTCGGCGAGGAGCGCGGCGCCGACTACGACACGGCGCTGATAGACGCACTGGCGACCGACCTCGTCATGCATCCCGAGTCGTACGGCGTCGTGATCTGTGCGAACCTGGCAGGGGACGTGCTCTCGGACCTGGCGGCGGGTCTGGTTGGCGGCCTCGGCCTGCTCCCGTCAGCGAACGTCGGCGACGAGAACGCGCTGTTCGAGCCGGTCCACGGCTCGGCACCCGACATCGCGGGTCAGGGGATCGCCAACCCCGCGGCGACGATCCTTTCGGCCGCGATGCTGCTCGATCACCTCGAGTACGCCAAAGAGGCCGACCGCGTCCGCGACGCCGTCGAGGGCGTGCTCGCCGACGGCCCCCGGACGCCCGACCTGGGTGGCGACGCCGCGACCGCCGATGTCACCGACGCCGTCATCGACTGTCTGTAGGGGTGCCGGCCGAAGCGATCAACGACCAGTACTACCGGCGGCTGAAGGACAAACTCGGCACGACTGCCGTTCCCACGGGCGAGGTGGAGTTCGACGGGACGAGGGCCTACCTCGTCGGCGAGGAACAGCGCGACAACGGCTACGTCGAGGAGTTCGTGACGAGCCGGCTGCTGCTGGAGGAGGCACAGGCGGGCCTCGAGGACGACAACGGCCGTGTCGCGCTCGT
>PXQK01000091.1:3247-12436 GCA_003022085.1 Halobacteriales archaeon QH_10_65_19
GCCGATCGTCCACTTCGCGCCGGTTTCAGCCTCGAAGTTGTTGTAAGCACGCACTGCTAGCCGTCCACCACCGAACTTTTTACGCAGACACCCGCCATTCGAGGTGATGTCCGACGCCACCGACCTCACGCGGGAGCTGGTCGCGATCCCGAGCCACGAGGACGAGACCGCGGCAGGTGACCGTATCGAGCGCTGGCTGCGGAGCGAGACAGACGGGGCGGTCACCCGGGACGACCACGGGAACGTGATCGGCCGGCGCGGCGAGGGCGACACCACGCTCGCGCTGGTCGGCCACCACGACGTCGTCCCGCCCGACGACGAACAGGTCGACGGCGACGAGTACGTCGTCGAGGAGCGCGACGGCCGGCTCTACGGCCGTGGCACCGCCGACATGAAAGGCGCCGTCGCCGCCGCGATGTGTGCGTTCCGCGACGCCAACCTGGCGGCCGGCGGCGGATACGAGCTCGTGTTTATCTCCTTCGTCGGCGAGGAAACTGGCGGCGTCGGCGCGCGGGCGGCGATCGACGACGGGTTCGTGCCCGACTACGCTGTTGTCGGCGAGGGGTCGACCGGCTACTCGGGGGCGGGCGCCACCGACGTCGCGGTCGCCCACAAGGGGCGGCGGGGGAGTACGATCACCGCAGCGGGGAGCGCGGCCCACGCCAGCGAACCCGAGGCGGGCGAGAACGCCATCTACCGGGCGACGGACGCTGTTGAGGCCGTCCAAGAGTTTTCCTTCCCCCGGACGACGGTGCTGGGCCACGGGATGCGGGGATCGGTTGTCGTCACCGAGATCGAGGGCGGCTCGGCCTGGAACGTCATCCCCGAGACGTGTACAGTGACCGTCGACGAGCGGACCGTCCCCGGGGAGCGAGCGCCGCTGGAGCGTGTCGAAGAGGTCTCCGGCGTCTCGGCCGCGGTCGACCAGGATCTCCCCCCGATGGCCTGCGACGAGGCGGCGTTTGCCGAGCTGGTCCTCGACGCCGCGCGGACCGCACAGGAGGGGACTTCCAAACAGGTGACCAAGCCACACGCGACCGACGCCGGCTGGCTCGCGGCGGCCGGCAGCACCTGCGTCATCTGCGGGGCGGCCGAACCGGGGGAGGCACACACCGCCACCGAGAGCGTCTCGATTGATGTCCTCGACCGGTGTTACCGGATCTACCGGGGCGTCGCCGAGGCGTTCGACCCGCCGCTGTGATCGTCGGTCACCGCGTCGTCGTTCAGTCGCGTCAGCGCCGCCGTCGCTCGCGAACGACGGAGTGCGTTCACGCCGGCTGCAAGACGCATGACAAGCTGGGCGCGGCGGCGCGGAAACGGCAGTAGCGGCCGGGAAGTCGGGCAGAAACGGGCGTCTGACCTGTGTCTGACGGGTAGTTTTGTGCAATAATGACCAACCACACGGCATGACCAGCCTGTCCGAGGTCTACGAGGGAGGGGTCAGGACTGTGGTCGACCGCCGGCAGCGGTGGCTCGGCATGGCGCTGTTCGCCGTCGGTGTGACTATGGTTGTCGCCGCGATCACAGTCGCGACAACGGACCTCTCGGCGTGGTTTGGGTTCGACGTGATCGAGGCGCGGTCCCGCGCCGGCGTGCTCGCGGGGCTGGGTCTGCCGGCGGTTTTCGTCGGCATCTTCGCCGTATTACCTGCGAGCGGCGCGACGCGCGGGGCGGCCGCAATCGGCGCCAGCCTCGCCGTCTTCGGCGTTGTCCTGTTTGTATACGCCTACCCGGAGCGGTGGCTCTCGAACGACCCGACGTTCGCGCTCGCGACAGTCGTCCTGTACTCCGCGGGGACACTCCTCACGTTCTGGTGTCTGTTCGTCGCCATCGCGACGTTCAAGACCCGCAACGATCCCGGCGGCACCGCGCGCATCGAAATCACAGAGGAAGGGAACGTCCGGATTGTCAACGCCGGACCGGCGACGACCGAACCTCCCGAGTCAGGATCACGCCCCTCGATTCCCGGGTTCGGAAGTGTTGGCCTCTTCGGCAGCAGCCCCGACGGCTCCGTGCCGACCCAGACTAACGCCACAGTGCAGTCCCCGGGATCGACGCCGACGCCCCAGCCCGGCCAGCGCGACGACGGTATCGTCATGACCGAGCCCACGAGTGACGGCGGGAGCACGATGGCCGGCAACAGCGCGACGACCCCAGAAGCGGGCGACGACGTCGCGGGGGTCGACGCCGAACTGCTGGAGACTTCGAAAGAGCGGGGCCGGCCCGACCGGTACTGTGGCAACTGCGTACACTTCAGGTACGTCCGGACCGACGGCGAAATCGAACCATACTGCGGGTTCCACCGCGAGCTCATGGACGACATGGACGCCTGTGAGAACTGGGAGGAACGCGAAACCGGCTCGCTCCCGCGGTGAGTGATAAAAAACCGATTCTTTAACCGCCGTCGAATACAAAGGGAGTCACCATGGAGTTCTGTGACGACTGCGGTTCGATGATGAAAACAGAGGAGGGGATGTGGGTCTGCGGGAACTGCGGACACGAGAAGCCGCGCGACCAGGCACGCGAAGAAGAGATGGTGACTACGACGGGCCAGCAGGAGACCGAGATCGTCGACGTTACCGAGGCAGAAGACCAGGGACGGCCGAAAACAACGGCGCAGTGCCCCGAGTGTGACAACGACAAGGCCTACTGGTACATGCAACAGATCCGGGCCGCCGACGAAAGCGAGACGCGGTTTTTCGTCTGCACAGAGTGCGACCACAAGTGGCGCGAGGACGACCACTAGGCGATGGCGACCGACCCCGACCCGCTGGAACTGCCCGCGGACGAGTGGGAGGGCTGGACAGTCGTCGACGGGTCGGTCGAGACGCTGTTCGAACTGCCGACAGGCCGCGTTCGGGGAACTGTCCGACAGTACGAGAACGAGCGGACCCGCGAGGCGCTGCGTGAGTTAACCGACGGGGGGATCGACCACACGGTCCGGTTTTTCGCGACGACGCGCCTCGGCTTCGAGCCGCCGCTCCCGCCCGGGACGACGCCCGCGATGATCGTCCCGGTGTTGCGACCGGAGGCCAGACAGTCGTTCGCCGACCGCCTCCACGACCGCGGGCTGACTGACGTCGAACAGACGGGGCGCGAACGGATACGTCTCGGTGAGGGCACCCGTATCCGCCTGACGCGGTACGCCGCGGTCGATCCGCTTCCGGGAGCGGAGGCGGAGCTGTCTCTCGAGTGCTGGCTCGGGGTCTGGACCGACGGGACGGTCAACGTCGCGACGAGCGGTTACCCGACCGTCCCGCTGGCGACCCAGTTCGATCTCGAGGCCGACGACCAGCCGCTGAGGAAATCGGCAAACGACTACCGCGAGGAGTTCCGGTCGCTGCTCCGAGCACTACAGTAGCCCGGCGGAACCGCCGGAGAGCAACCTCTTTTTGGTCTACTCTTCGAGGATTGCTTCGGCGATGTCGATACCTCTCTCCTCGTCGATCTCACCGAAGACGGTGTACAACTGGTCGCCCTGGACGTGATTATTTTCGGCATTGCTCCAAAATATCGGGGGGAGAGAATCCGAGACTCCCAATCTGTTCCAGCCGGGCGGTACAGAGTCACGCACGACCCTGCGGGAGGTCTCCGAGTCAGCTTCGGTGCGTTGAAACACCCGGGGGTCGACTGTCGTTGTATGCTTCTCGAGGGGACGATCCTCCGGGGGCGCTCGTTTCAGCCGATCGATGGACGGGTAGTCGTCGAGGAGGGGAGGATAGCGGGGGTTGAGGAGGGCGAGGCGCGCAGCGAAGACATCATCCTGCCCGCATTCGTCAACGCCCACACGCACATCGGCGATTCAATCGCCAAGGAGGCGGGGGAAGGCCTCACAGTCGAAGAGCTGGTCGTGGCGATGCAAGACACGTTGACGTTCATGATGGAGAGCGGGACGGCCGGGTTTATCGACTTCCGCGAGGGTGGTGTCGAAGGCGTCGAGGCGATCAGAGAGGCACTCGCCGGCACCGACATCGAGTCTGTGATACTGGGCCGGGAGTCGGTCGAGGCGATGGAGGAAAGCGACGGGTTCGGCGCGAGTGGGGCGAACGACGGCGACTTCAGCCGCGAACGCAACGCCATGGCGCGTGCGGACAAGCTGTTTGGCATCCACGCCGGTGAGGGCGACAGCACCGATATCAACCCTGCGCTGGACCTCGATCCGGACTTTCTCGTCCACATGGTCCACGCCCGGGAGCTACACCTCGAACGCATCGAGGACAGCGGGACACCGGTCGTGGTCTGTCCCCGTTCGAACGCGGTCACGGACGCGGGCCTCCCGCCGGTCGGGGACCTCCTCGACCGGACGACTGTCGCGCTCGGGACGGACAACGTGATGCTCAACAGCCCGTCGATGTTCCGCGAGATGGCCGTTACTGCGAAGCTGACCGACGCCTCGACAACAGAGGTGCTTGCAATGGCGACGGTAAACGGCGCCGAAATCGCGGGGCTCGACTGCGGGCTGATCGAGAAGGGACGAGAGGCGTGGCTGATCGTCCTCGACGGCGACTCGCCGAATCTCGCCGGGGCGAAAGACCCGGGGCGCGCTGTTGTCCGTCGCGCGGGTATCCACGACATCAAAGAAGTGATCAGACCGTAGGGAGCCCACCGGACGATAGTGATCCGGGAAAAAATTGAGGAAATCAGGTGTAGAAAGCCCCCTCGCGCTCGACCGTCCGGGGCTCGCTGGGCCGGAGGCTCCGCCTGTGAGTCTCCTAATATTCTTACCAACAATTATAAGCCGCCGTGTGGTACCAGTGTGCATGGAAGGACTGGAGAAGCCGTCGTTCGACCACAAAGACAGACGGGACATCTACGAGTATGTCGAGCGAGACGGGGCGACGGATCCCGGGGACGTTCGGAAAGCACTCGGGCTAGAGCGGCGGGCCTTCGGGCACCACGTCGCGATCCTCAAGCGCGACACCATAATCGAGGAGCGCGAGGGGAAGCTCCGCGTCGCCTACGAGGCCGGCGCCGAGGAGGAGTTCGAGACCGACGACGTCTCCTTCACGATCAGACAGGCCCGTGAGGAGGACCTGACGGGGCTGGTCGGCGCGATCAGGCAGGCCATCGGCGGCGGCGAGTACGTCCGCGCGGAGACGGTCGCCGACGTCGTCGACAACGAGGGCGTCCTGTTGCGCCACAACGAGATCGAATCGCGTATCTTCTTCGTCGCCACCGTCGACTCGGAGGTAGTCGGGTGGGTCCACCTCCGGCACGTCGATCTGGACAAGCTCAGCCACACGGCCCAGCTAACCGTCGGCGTCCTCGAGACGTACCGCGGGAACGGCGTCGGCAGCCACCTGCTGGAGCGGGGCCTGGAGTGGGCCGCCCAGCACGGGTTCGAGAAGATCGAGAACGCGCTGCCGGCGACCAACGAGCGTGCCATCGAGTTCCTCGAAGACCGCGGCTTCGGGATCGAAGCGGTCCGCAAGGACCACTACAAGCTCGAGGGCAGCTACGTCGACGAAGTAATGATGGCAAAGAAGCTCTAGCTGCTCGCCCCGTCCGGTAGCTCGTCGTCGGCGGACTCCAGCGGATCGGCAACGATTCCCTCCTTCTGTCCGAGCACCCGCGCGTGACCGGCACAGACGTACCTGTTGTCGGCCCAGGGGATGTGCAGCTCGAAGGTTGCCTCGCTGTCACAGCTCTCCTCGATGCACTCCATGTCGCTCGCTACGCGTCTCTCGGACTTAAATCAGGATGACGACGAGCATCGCGAGCAGGATGGCGACGGTCAGCAGGACCGTCATCAGCCTGTCGGCCAGTCGGCCGAGCGCGACCACGAGCGCGGCCTTCATGCTCCCCAGCGCGTCGCGGCCCCGCAGGTACTCCAGGACGAACACTGTACCCATGAGGCCGATCAGTAATCCGGGAGTGTCCCAGAAGATGTAGAGAACGCCGCCCACAGTCGACCCGATCGCGGCGGATCTGGGCAAGACACCGCCGACCCGGGAGACAACGGTCGAGCGGATGACACTGCCTGAGAGCGCCAGCCCCCCTGCCAGCGTGAGCGCGGCCAGCGTCAACAGACCCGGTTCGGTGAAGCCCGTGTCCCACCAGTAGAGGTAGACGCCTGCAAGCGACAGTGCTGGCGCCGGAACCGGGGGGACTCTGTTCGCTGCGACACCGGCGACGAGCAGTCCGACCACGAGGAGGGTGATGGGAGTCACAGTGTTGTCTCCAGCCTACGTACAGCTACTGCGCGCTGTCACTTCCGTCCTTCGGAGCGGGACCAGGGGCTGGTGTTCTCCTGCAAATCCGATATGGATGGCTGTCT
This sequence comes from Halobacteriales archaeon QH_10_65_19, assembly GCA_003022085.1. The sequence goes on from PXQK01000091.1 coordinate 9,525, forward strand.
CGTCACTGGAAGCCGGCTTTGTCCATCTCGTCAAGGAACGCCGGACGATTCGAGTGTGTCTCGCGCAAGTGCTCGACGAACGCCTCGAACCGGTCGTCGAAGCCGAGTTCCTCCATCTCCTCGAGGTGATCGACGATAGTTTGGTCGCGTCGCAGAACCGTTCAGACTTTGCTCTACAGCCGCAAACACGAGATGTGACGCTCTTCGATGCTCGTGCACCAAGTGCACGCAGTTGTACCGATGTTCGAGCTGATACTGCTGGACAGAGCATTTCACAACCGATGTTCGCCGAGAACCTCTCTCTCGGTTGATTTCGTCCCCGCGCGTCCGAGAGGAGTGCACGTACTTCTGTCCGGCAGAATGAAGAATCGATACAAACACCACGACACTCTGAACGATTTTCCGACGCGACCAAGAACTACCCAGTATCACTACGCTCGGGCCGCTCCCCTCGCCCGTACTGCGACAGCAGCGCGTCGACGGTCTCACCGAGCGCGCGCATACACGTTGAGGCCGAGACGTATCCCAGCTCGTCGGCGACCTCGTCCCAGGGCCGAGCCTGCAGCGTCTTCCGGACGAGCAGGCGCTCCTGCTGTGGCGTGAGACAGTCGACGGATCCGTCGGTCAGGTACCGGAACGCGAGCCTCGTCACGGGTCGCGGTGCGGTGTCGTACACAGCCGTCCCATCAGGAAGCCCCTCCAGAATCCGCCACTCCCACTCCCTCGGGGCGAACGCCGGCGTGCCGTCGATAGACCGGCAGACCGCCCGTGCCACGTCGGGGTCGAGCCCGGAGAGCGCGTTTGCCAGGGTGCCGGGGAGTCGTCGCAGGAACCACTCCGTGTGGCGGTCGTGCAGTCTCTCCCCGGCGGGTGAGAGCGGTCGGAGCATGACGACGGAGTGTTCGCCGCTCCGCTCGTTGCGCGAGACCCCCAGATGGACCGCCCGGTAGCCGTTGTGCCTCCAGAAGGAAACGAGCTCCGGCGTCGCGCCGTAGCCGACACCGAGCCAGTCGAGGTCGCCTGCCTCCGCGTACGCGGCAATCTCTGCGAGCAGCCGCGATCCGAGGCCGCGCTCGCGTACCGCGCTGTGGGTCGCGATGCGCACGACCCGGGCACCGACCGACTCGCCGGCGGCCTTGTCGCGGAGCTGGCTGGTCAGCAGGTCGGGGATCAGGTTGCCCCGCACGCGCTCGCCGCCGTAGACCCGCGAGCGCAGGTCCGCCGACAGTCCGCCCTCGCGGGCGAGCAACGCCACCGAGACGACGTGGTCCTCCGCGAGCAGCGCGTGGACCGATATGTTTGGCGCGTCCAGGAGCCGCGCGAAGTCGTTGGGTTCCGTCCGGTAGTGTGCGAGGACGAGCAGCCCGAACACCTCCCGCAGGAGCGATTCCTCGGCGGTCAGCGCCGACGGATCCAGCTTCCGGTACGTCACCGTCTCGGGCGTCGCGCCGTCGACGACCTGCGCGTGCGGCGGGCCGGCGTTCAGTCCCAGCGCACGGAACGACCACACCTCGACAGGGTCAGCCGGCGCGTACCGGATCGGCGTCGAGAGCCACCGCTCGGTGACAGCGTGGTCGCTCTCCGCCAGCCGGTCGCGAAAGCGGACGGAAAAGCCCCGGCCCGCCCCCTCGTAGCCGTGGATGGTGGTCGTGAAGGCGACACTCGGCGCTTCGAGGAACGACTCGAGCAGCCGGACGGGGACAGCGGCTGCCTCGTCGACAATGACCCGGTCCGGGTCGTCCGGGAACTCCGCCGCCGCAGTCGGCGTCCGGAACCTGATACAGCCCCCCTCTTGGCCGGTTCCAGCCCCGGTCTCGATCCGACGCGGCGAATCGGGGTTGTCGGTGCTGTAGCCGACCGCCATCCGCTCTAGCAGCTCCGCCGCCCGCTCGAACAGTTCGGCTGCGTTGCGGTAGCCCGGCGCCGTGACGAGGACGTCCTGTCCCTCTTTCGCCAGGCAGGCCGCTGCCAGCCCCGCGGCGCTCGATTTCCCCCTGCCGCGGTGGGCCTCGACCACGACGGTCTGTCCGGCCTCCCGGAGCCGTTCGAGACCGGCGAGGGCCTCCGCCTGGTCGTCGGTTAGGCAGGCCTCGTAGGCCACCGACGCGAACGACTCGCCCGCTGCATCCGTGTCGCTGTCCTGCTGTGAGAGCCTTCGTCCGGCCGGGCGCGGCGCCGGGTCGGTGAGGCCGTCGCGTTCGACGGCACCGGTGTCGACGTCGACGACCGCGATCCCTCTGTGAGCGCGGAGCGTCTCGACCAGCCGCCCTCTGAACCGACCCGTGACGTCCTGGACTCCGAACGGTGGAACGGCAAGTGTCTCGTCGAAGCCATCGCAGCGGTCGGGCCACTCCTCCAGCGGCGGGGTCAACAGGACCAGCAACCCGCCGCCGTCGACCGTCCCGGTCACCTGTCCCAGAACGTTCGGCTCGCAGCGCCCGTGGCAGTCATAGACCAGAAGTTCCTGGGTCGTCCCCATCAGGCGGTCCGCGCGGGCGTACCCCACCGAACGGCACTCGAGCGGGTCGTCTGGTCCGACGAACGCCGCCTCTGCCGGCTCCACCCCGAGAGCGTCGAACAGCCCGCCGACCCGCTCGATGGCCCGCTCGCGCTCGCCGGCAAGCACGAGCGCGCGACGTTCATCGGTCCGGGCTGCCTCCCGGCGCAGGCCCACGGCAGTCTCCATGTGCCCGCTCGGGGGGCGACCGGTATGTAGACTGCGGTCGTTTTTACCACGAGCCGGAGATCGTGTTATACTGACGGACGAAAATCCGGCGGAATGAACGAACCGCGAGCGAAGCGGGCGGTGAGTAAATCCTCTATAGAGTCCGCTTGTCCCGTTACTGTTCGTCCAGCATCTGACAGCTTCTAGATATTTCCTGGAAGTCGTGCGAGACTCACGGTGCGTGTGC
>PXQK01000085.1 GCA_003022085.1 Halobacteriales archaeon QH_10_65_19
TCTTTGTGTCGTGGGAAACTGGTGGCGTCCGGAGTGTCATATCTGTACCCTCGATGGCCCCGTCCCTAACGGTTGTGCTGTGGTTCGTACTCCGACTGCTACTGGTAAACCGTAACTCGCTATACCAAATCCCCGCGAAACAACTGTTCACGTGACCTGGTCCCGAAAAGAATCGCAACAATCATTATCAGCGAGTACTCCAGTCGCGTCCTTCGGGCCAGTGTCCGTCTTGGGGCCTTGGACGGCCCGAAACAGCTGTCAAAGGGCCACGCCGAGAAGAGTTACAGCAGCCCGACCAGGGACTCGGCAGCCCGTTCGACCGTCAGCTCCCAGACAGAGACGCCGGTCGTCATGGCGAGCAGCGTGTCGAGCCCGAAGAAGGCAAACAGTCCCGCCGCGACGAAGTGCGCTCTGCGGATGTCGAAGCGGCGGGAGAACCGGCTGAAGAAGTACGCGTTCGCAAGACTCACGGGGATGATCGCCAGCAGTTCGCCGAACCAGATCGCCGACGTCGCGCCGTACTGGACCGCGAGGCTGATCGTGATCAACTGCGTTTTGTCGCCGAACTCTCCGACGGCCATCAGCACGAAGATCGGCAGATATCCGCCGAACCTGTCGGGTACCGTCCAGTCCGTCGCGGGGACCTGAACGTCCTCGACGATTTCCATGCCGCCGTCGGTTGTCGTCGCCATTTCTTCGCCCGGCGCGGGTGCGGACTGCGCGAGCAGCACCGCAAACAGGAGGAACATTCCGGCGGAGATACCGTCGAGCGCCAGCGGCGGCAGCGCCTGCTGGAGCGCCTGCCCAAACCAGATCTCCAGCGCCGTCCAGCCAGCGAAGGCGGTCCCGGCCGCCGCGACAACACCCAGTGGGTGGTAGCGCGTCGACAGTGCTGCGATGATGAGCTGGACTTTCTCGCCCGGCAGGACCGCGAGCTGTGCAAAAAACGCAACAACGACGACTGTGAGATAGTCCGACATGTTCTACACCCTCTAACCCGTGTTCGGTGCTGGGGGAGTGGCCGACTCAGCCGCCGACAGGGCAGGTTCGGTCGTACTGACAGGACTCATACGGGGTTATTTAGACGGGACTAATTTGAAAAATCCTTGCATCTAAATACGTGTGACACAAGGTAACATCCGCCGTTCTGCGTTGTGCTGTCGTAGCACCTCATACAATCGTGCGTGATAGAGACTGCGAGCGCATACTTCCGTCTTCAGGCGGAGGTCGAGCGGACACAGCGGCCACAATCCACGGACGGAGGCTGGTTGGGATTTCCAACCGTAACCGTTTTTGTGTGGCCCCGTGTAACATAGAGTGCTACGGAATCGGTGAGATGCCGGCCCCGAACCACAAGGGGCGGCGAACCGACGGTGGTTCGCACGGCAATGACACGGATTTCGATGGGGTGGTTCGCCAGTCGTGTACCTTTGCGATCTCGTGTACGATGCTGAGTCCGAGACCGGTGCCGTCCTCGGTGGTGCTGAACCCGTCGTCGAAGAGCAGGTCGTGTCGGTCGGGCGGGATACCCCGGCCGTCGTCAGCCACGTAGAACCCGTCCGCAGAGTCGAGCTGTCCGACTTCGACCAGCGACGCCGGGCCCGCGTGCTCGACCGCGTTGCGGAAGAGGTTCTCGAACAGCCGCATGAGCCAGCTCCGGTGTGCCCGGATCTCGGCCGTCGACGCGATCCGTAGCTCTGCCGACCTCGTCTCGACGGTTCCCCAGGCCTCTCCGGCTACGCCGCCGAGTCCGACCGGTGAGAGATCGACAGCCGTCTCCCCGTGGCGAGCGACGTCGAGGACCTCCTCGATGAGGTGTTCCATCCGCTTCAGCGAGTCGTAGATCTCGTCGACGTGAGCTCCAGTTTCTGGATCGAGGTCGACAACTTCCGGGAGCATCTCGGCGCGGCCCAGCGCCACGTCCAGCGGGTTGCGCAGGTCGTGGCTGATGACGCCGGCGAACCGCGAGAGGCGCTGCTCGCGGCGTTTCAGCCGGGTGACATCCTGCACCAGTTCGAGCCGCCCCCCGCTTTCGCCGCCGACGCTGACGCCGACGGGGTAGCTGTACCGACGGTAGTAGCCGTCCCGCTCGCCGGCGACGAGCCGCAGCAGTTCGCCGTCGCGTTCGACCGGTGATCCTGCCTGGTCCTCGGCTCCCGCTCCGTCGTGTTTGCGGAACACCGTAGCCAGCCGATCGGACAGCGACGACGGGTCCGCCGGGAGCTCGTCGGCTGCGCTCTCGGGCAGAATGGCTTCGAGCGGCGCGTTCGACCAGCGAACGGTCCCGTCGCCGTCGAGCAGGAACGCCACAGCCGTCGCACCACCAGCTGCGACCGGGTCCGGGAGCGTCCCGTGTTGCGTAGTCGGCTCCTCGCCCTCCCGGGTCACGTCCCCCGACCCCCGGTGTCAGGCATCGTACCACTCCAGGAGAGTCTGTCGCCGGGTGGAGTCCGAAACGAAAGCCACTGTCGTGGTCTAGGGCGCCACGACGGATAACGATGCGTGTCTCGTACCCGGCAGCGGTCGCCGCCGCCCGGGCAGCGGCAAGGCTGATGGAGCGACGGTCAGGCGGCCTCGGGGACCAAGACACAAACCGGTGTATTCACGCGTTTCAGCACGATTCCGGGGTAGAAATCTCCACGTACTCACGTCCGACAGTATGAGCCCGTGACCCTCGACGTGCTCGCGTACTCGCGTCGCCAGGAGTACGCCGCCGACAGCCGCGCCGCGGAAGTAACCGGGAACCCGGTCGCGCTGGCTCGGGCGCTCACGAAGATCCACCGGGCGGCTGATCCGAAAGGGGGGTATCTTCTCGCTGCTCTACATCCAGCACGAACGGGACTCGGTGGCAGATCAGCATGTAGTTGTTCATGCCCGTATCCCGCAACTACTTACTCGTGACCCGCCGAACGGGAGGTATGAAACGCGTACGGTTCCGTGATCCGGCGGGAACGGTTCGGACGGGTGAATGGATCGACGAGGACGGCTCAGTCGCCGGCGACGACACCGCCGGCGCCGGCGGTCAGATCGCATTCGGGGACCGCACCTACGATCCCGGCGGGGTCGACACGCTCGCGCCCTGTGAGCCGTCGAAGATTGTCTGTATCGGCCGCAACTACGCGAAACACGCCGACGAACTCGGAAACGACGTCCCTGACCGGCCGCTGCTGTTCCTCAAGCCGCCGAACACGGTCGCCAGCCACGGGAGCACGGTTACGCTCCCGGCCGGGAAAGACCGGATCGACTACGAGGCCGAACTGGGCGTCGTCGTCGGCGAACAGTGTCGCCACGTCGCCGCTGAGGATGCGATGGACGTCGTGGCGGGGTACACCTGCTTCGTCGACCTGTCGAACCGCGACGACCAGCGCCAGGAACAGAACTGGGTCCGCGGGAAGGCGTTCGACAGTGCCGCGCCGATGGGACCCGTGCTTGCGACGCCGGAGCACGTCTCCGACGACGCGACGATCGAACTCCGCCAAAACGGGGAACGGCGCCAGCACTCCTCGCTGGAGCACCTCATCTTTCCGGTGCCGGAGCTGATCGAGGAGATCACAACATACCTGACGCTCGAACCTGGTGACGTCATCGCCACCGGTACGCCGGAGGGCGTCGGACCGCTCTCGGACGGCGACGAGGTGACCGTCGAGATCGAGGGTATCGGGCAGCTCCGGCACTCGGTCACGCTCCCCTGATACGGTCGTGCGTGATTTTGTACCGCCAGGGAATTACAATTCGTGGATTTCTGCTCTATTGAATAGAGCATAGATTTCAGCCCGTGACACCACCACTTACCGGACGTGGGCCTGAAAATAGTCACACACGACTCGATCAGGATTCGTTCTCACGCTGTTCCATCCGCGCCACGAGTTCGTAGCCGTCCGATCCGGTCCGGATCTCCTCCAGGAGGGCGAATGCGTCGCCGGGCGAGAGGAAGTGCCGGGTGACTGCGTGGCCCAGCGGCGTCGGTTCCAGCCCCTCGATGAAGTCGTACTCCAGCAGTTTGCCGAGCGCGTACTTCGTCGGCACCTCTCCGACCATCCCATCGTTGAGCCGCTTGGCGTGCGTGCCGGCGACCGTGACGTTCGCGAGCGTCTCCTCGACGGCCGCAGGGCCGTCGTAGCGGGTCCGGACCGGTTCCATCTCCCCCTTGAGGAGTTTGAACGCCACCTCGTCCTCGGTCATCTCTTGGCTCCGGTGGTAGACGCCGTCGGGTTCGACCAGCAGGTAGACGGTGCCCTGATCGTGGTAGTCCGGCCGCCCCGCACGGCCGAGCATCTGGTGGAACTCCTGGACAGAGAGCCACTCGATCCCCATCGCCAGCGAGTCGAAGATCACCTGTGACGCCGGGAAGTCGACGCCGGCCGCGAGCGCGGCGGTCGTCACGACCGCAGCGAGCTCCTGGTCCGCGAACTGCCGTTCGACGCGCTTGCGGCGGCTGTTGTCCAGCCCCGCGTGGTACGGCGCCGAGGAGTACCCGAGCTGTCGGGAGACGCGGTGACACCGCCGCCGCGAGTTGGTGAAGATGATCGTCTGTCCGCGGTAGCCCTTGCTTGATTTCGTGTCGAAAGCTCGCCTGACGAGCCTGTCCTCGATGTCGATCTTCTCCTGGCTGTCGACGAACGTGATGTGGCGTTCGATCGGTACTGGACGCTCCTCGAACTCGATCAGCGTCGCGCTGAGCGCACGCGCGAGATGTTCGGGGTTGCCGACGGTCGCCGAGAGGGAGATCCACTGGGTGTCGCCGCGGGCCTTCTCGGTGCAGTAGTAGCGGAGCCGCGAAATCAACCCGTCGAGGCGGTGCCCGCGTTCGCCCTCGCCTATCGTGTGGACCTCGTCGATCACGACCGTCCCGACCGCGCCGAGGTTTTTCCCGGTCCGGAGCGCGTGGTCGATTCCCTCGTAGGTGCCGACGATGACGTCCGCCTCCGGGTCGAAGCGGCCGCCGGAGTCGTTGATCCGGCTGGCGCCGACGCGGAGCGTGACGTCGACGATGTCGCCGTAGCGGTCCTGAAACTCGTGGTACTTCTGGTTGGCCAGCGCAACCAGCGGGACCAGAAACAGCATCTTCCCCTCCCCGTTGAGCACGCGGTCGACACCAGCCATCTCCCCGATGAGCGTCTTGCCGGTCGCCGTCGCGCTCACGACCAGCTGGTCCTCACCCTCGAGTGCGCCGTTTTCGACGGCGAGACTCTGTACCGGGAGGAGCGTGTCGAACCGTTCTTCCACCTTCGACCCGATGCCGGGATGCATCGACAGCGAGTCCACCGGCACGGGATCGACCTCCTCGACGGTCGGGCTGATCTCGTCGAACTTCGTCAGCTCCGGGTCGAGTTCGCCTTTCAGGAGGTTCGTGATCCGGTCGAGGTCCTGTACGTCCAGCAACAGCGCCTCGAGACGATCCCGTGCAGTCCCGGAAATCTCGCCGTGGTAGGCGAGCTGCCGGTCGAGCTGTTCGCGGGCACAGTTCGGACAGACGTGCTCGTTTTCCGTCGCGATGGCCGTCTCCGCCGTGATCGGCGCGTACCGTCCATTGGATGCACAGAGCCGACAGGTCCGGACGACTTTGGCGTCGAGCTGGTAGCCGTCGAGCATCGCGCGCAGCCGATCCCGCCCAGCCCGGGAGGTCTGCTCGGAGATCCGGATCCGGTTCGCGCGCCGGGCGAGTTCGACGAACTCGTCGGGGCTGTGTAGCTCCTCGCCCGCCCCGTCGGCAACCCGCAGCCGGGCGGGTCGCGGGCCGGCGTCCGTCCCCGTGAGTTCGACCCGCCCGCGGATTTAAAAACTCCTTTCCGGAACGAATGTTGTCAACTCTTCACGAAGGAGTGGTTTACACGACGGACTCTGCGGGTGAGTCGGCGTCTTGCAGATACTCGTTGCCCCACCGGTACAGCTCCCGGATCACCGGTTCGAGGCTCCTCCCGTGGCCGGTGAGCCGGTACTCAACCTTGACTGGTCGGTCGTCCGACACAGTCCGATCGACCAGTTCTTTCTCTTCCAGGTCCTCGAGGCTCTCCGAGAGCACTTTGCCCGAAACCACGTGCATCCGGGATTCGAGTTCGCTGAACCGGAGGGGCTGCTCCTCCAGCAGGTGGTAGACGATGGCTGGATGCCACTTGCGTCCGAGCACGGCTGCCGCCGCCTCCATTGGACACCAGTTTTCGTCAGTACAGTACGTCGGGAGAGGCTCTGTCGCAGTCATCGTTTCATACTCAGTCAACCGTCCGGTAAGTCATTTACGGATAGTAACTCACGGGCACGGATGTAACCGGACGGCGACTGCGGCTCACGACTGCGGATCGCCCGCGGCCCGGTTGCACCGCTCGATCCAGCGTTCCCGGAACGTTTCGGGTTCGAGAATCCGGCCCCGGAAGTCGGCCACCGAGTCGACACCGGTGTCCTCGCACCACTCGATGCACTGCAGGTACAGCTCGAAGTCGTACTCCTCACGGGCCTCCCTGTCCCGCCGGATCCACAGCGTGTCTTCGCCCGCCAGATAGGCCGCGAACGCGCGAGTGTGCCCGTCCGAGAGGTACCACGACCCATCGTGTTCGAACGCCGGCAGCGGCTCGTACTCCACGGGGTCGACGTCGAACCACTCCAGTACCCCGGCCAGTTTTTCCCGCGAGATGTAGAGCTGGGTCGGCCGCACGTCGCTGATCGGCAGTTCGCGCGACATCGTAGCACCACCTGTGTTCCCCCGGAGTATTTATCTGGTGGGTGTTCCCCGCGTCGAGGAACCTGACGAACAGATCGAAGCTGGATCCGAGAACCATGGATCGACGAGCGGTGAGCGGGAGGATCGTGCAAGCTAAGTACGCCGGGCCGACGAGAGAACAGTGCGGGCACGCAGTGTGCGAGGGTAGCCAAGCCTGGAAACGGCGGCGGACTCAAGATCCGCTCCCGTAGGGGTCCATGCGTTCAAATCGCATCCCTCGCACTGCACGGCCCACGC
>PXQK01000086.1 GCA_003022085.1 Halobacteriales archaeon QH_10_65_19
CGCTCAGTGGTTCTCGTGGATGTGGTTGCGCAGCGAATCGGTGTCGTCGAACTTCTCGTCGCACTCGGCACACGTGTTGTGGTGAAGCGCGACGTGCTGGGTTACGCCGGCAGCACTCTGGAACTGTGCATCGCAACTGGAGCAAGTATACGACATTACATTAACAACTGAGGCGCTAAGTCACTAAAAAGGTTGTTAAAAAGTGGGTCGGCAGAGTTGCTACGCAGTATTAATTTGCTCACGAGAGTAACTAACCACGGCTGGAAAAGCGATCAGAGACACTCTGCTGCGGGAGGGACTGAAAGCGGGCAGGGGCTTTTTACGGTGCGGTCACCACGGTACTCCTGCGAGCAGATCCTAGTAAAAAGAGGGTGTTCAATGCAACAGTCCTGTAGCTACACCTTCATCATCCGACGTTCGTCGCGCGTTCGACGACATTCTCGCCGTACAGCTCCGCGAGGTCCTCGTGCTGGTCGGGACGGTTCTTGTAGACTTCCTGGAACAGCGTGATGGGTATCCGGAGGGCTTGGTAGGTCGCCTCGTCCCACATACGGTCGCGTTCGACGTCGACTTCGACGCCATCGATGCAGACCGTCGCCGCACGTGTCATGGCGATGGCGCCCCGGCCGGCCTCCTTCGCGGCCTCGAACTCCTCCATCGAGTCGACAATGTCGTCGAGGCTCGGGACGTACGACAGCAGATCGAGCAACTCGTCGCTGAGTTCGGCCTCGTCGAGTTCCGTCTTGTCGTCGTCGACGGTCAGCACGTAACTGCCGCCGGTCTCGGCGAGCGAGACGCGGTCGCCCTGGTAGACCTCGACGCCGCCCTCCGATTCGAGTTCGACCTCGCGGTCGTCGATGTCGAGCACCCAGTACCCCTCGACCGGCGGGAGCGACGATCTGTTGGCCTCGACAACCTGGCCAGGGGTCAGCGACCAGATGCCCAGCTGCCCTTTAGCCTGGTTGTCCCGCATGCGCTCGCGGTACCCCTCGATGTCGCGGATATCGTCGTACGGGCCGTCGACAGCGATCAGTCCGGCCGCGCTGGCCGCCCGGGAGGTGTTGTGGCGCAACTCCGGCCACGACGGCAACGCCCCGGTGGGCGTGATTGCCCGCATGTCCTTGGTGTAGTCAACCTCGCCGTTGACCAGCATGAACAGCCGCTGGAGGTTGTTCGATGGCTTGGCCATCTCGGCGCGTAACTCCTCCATCGCGAGTTCGGAGGCGCCACACTCGATGACGACCGACATCGCGATCGACCTCTCCTCGAGGCCGTGCTCGGTCTCGACGATGGTGATGAACTCGTCGGCCTTCTTCCAGTCGTCGATGTCACCGACCTCGGGGATGACGAAGCCGTCGATGTGCTCGATGGCGCCGTTATCGGGGTCGGCGATCTCGAGCATGTGCTCAAAGCCCTGGTTGCGGGTGCCGGGTTCGTCGCGGTGCCAGACAACGCGGGGGTGGATCTCGCCGGGGAAGTCGGCGCCGCTCTCGGCGACGACGTCGATGATGTTCTGTGCGCCCTCGTCGCGCATGTTCGGGGCTGTCGCGTCCTCGTTGTCCGGTACCCAGACGTCCGGGGCCTGCATCCCCCGGAGCCCGGCGGCGCTCTGTAGCATCTTGGCGGAGTCGTCCTCACCCTTGACCGCGGTCGGTGTGGTGAAAAACGTCCGCACGAACTGTCTGTCGTGGGTTCGCTTGTCTGTTGGTGGCATCGTCTCGTTGGCACGAAGCGGGCGGTCTTAAACCTGCCCAGATGAGTCGGCTGACGCCGCCCAGATAGCCGAACGGCGGGCCGTTCGATCTGTCGGTCTCACAATAATCACTATCAGTCGTCGTCGCTGGTCATCACGCTCTCGCCGTCTTCGGTGAAGCCGGCGGACTCCTCCTGGCGCTGTCTGGCCTGCGGGTCGAACTGCGCCTCTATGTCTTGGAACCGTGGGACAAAGGAGAGCTCGTGGTGGCTCTCTGTCTCGTGGTCCAGGTACCGCCCTTCGAGACCGAACTGCGCCTCCTCGGCGTTGTCCGCCAGGTTCTTGAAATCCTCGTAGACCGCGTGTGCGCCGGAGTGGAGGCCGAAGAGGGTGATAAAGATGTACTTATAGCCCAGCTCGCCCAGCTCCTGGAACGTCAGCGGGTCTTCTTCCTCGCTCCAGGCGAACGAACTCGAGTAGTTGAACGCAAGTTGCACGTCGGGATGTGTCTCGTGGAGCGTCTCCGCGTACTCCACGGCGTCCTCGCGGGAGGGGTCAGGCATCTCTGGCCAGACCAGATCCACACCGGCGTCGGCGTAGATACGGCCCCGCTCAAGGTGCTCCTCCCAGTCGCCGTTTGCGGAGCCGTAGGCGTCCGTCCGGGCGATGATAATCGTGTCCTCCGACTGCTTGGCGTCCACCGCCGCGGAGAAGCGCGCCTCCGCCTCCTCGCGGGAGACAATCTGCTTGCCGGCGATGTGACCACAGCGTTTCGGCGATGTCTGGTCCTCGATGTGGACTGCGGCCACGCCGGCCTTCTCGTACTCCCGGACGGCACGCCGGACGTTGTGAACGCCGCCGTAGCCGGTGTCCGCGTCGGCGACCACCGGCAGATCTGTCGCCTCCGCGATCCGCTTGCCGTTCTCGACCATCTCGGTCATCGTCACCATCTCCAGGTCTGGGAAGCCGAACTGGCCGAGCACCGTCGAGTAGCCGGACATGTACACGGCGTCGTGTCCCGCCATCTCTGCCAGCCGAGCGTCCAGAGCGTGATAGAGTCCGGGCGCGAACACGAAGTCCTGGCCGTTTAGCTTCTGCCGGAGCTCCCTGGCCGCCGGGTTGTCGATGTCCCGCACGAACGGCTCTGTCTCTCTGACTCGACTCGCAACGTCGTCAATACCGGAATCGTCCTGTATCATATCGGTGTGCATCGACCCAGACACGGTCGGGGGCAAAAAACGTTATGAACAATAATTATAATTATTTTTTATACCTTTAATCTCCTGGTCCGGTATTAGGTCATTTAAATGTGGTCCGTTATTACATACCATCTTAGGCCCCGCAGTCCCGCGGTCTTTCCTCTAATTCGAGGCGGAGGCCCCACCCTCAACGAGCGAACCCCCTGCGGGTGAGCGACGTAGGGCGGGGTAGTTTACAGGTCGTACAGTTCGATAGCGTTCCCTCGGAGGACGTTCCGGGCGACGGTTTCGGCGTACTGCTCGCGGACGATGCCCCGGTCGATCAGGTCCTCGAGGGTGGGGTCGTCGGGGCGATCTCCATCGCAGTCGAGAGTACCCGCCGGGCACCGTGCTGTGCGAACGGGATCGCCAGCGAGAGGTCGAGGTGGACGTTCGGGTACGTCGCGGTCACGTAGCCCGCCTGTCCAACGTAGGGGTACCCGCCGTGGAGCACAACGATGTCAGTTTCCGGGTGGGCCTCGATGCACTCGACGAGGTGGACCGGGCTCACCAGCCGGGGATGGGCGTCTGGGTCGCCGAAGCCGGTGTGGAACTGGACTGGCGCGCCGTGCTCGCCGGCGATGTCGAGCGCCCGGTGGAGACAGTAGTCCAGGAGCCGCGGGTGCTCGATCCGGCTGTTCCACGACCGGCGGATGGTCTCGAAGGCGGCCCGCGCGTCCGTGCGGTCCTCCGGGCCGACGTTCAGCCCGCGGCGGTAGGCGGCGATCGACTTCAGCGCGACATGCTCGCCGGAGAGCGCAGCCGAGACGCGCTCCTCGAAGGCAGTTTCGAAGGCGTCGAAGCCGGCGTGCTCGTCGATCAGCGCCTCGATGACCGGTTCGAGACGGAGCATCGGGTACACCGCCGCGTCGGTCTCCTCGCGGAACTCCGCGACTGGCCGCGCCGGATACCCCTCGTCGACGAGGATTACCTCTGTGTTCGTCTCGGCGATACACTCGCGGGTGTAGGCCCTGTGGTCGACCCCGGCCCGCCGGGCGAGCAGGTTTTCCTCCTGGTCGGCGTCGAACCGCTCGGCCAGGACGCCGAGCGCCGCACGGTAGTTAAGTGTATGCCGTGCGTCCCGATCCGAGAGGTCGCCCTCTGTGAAGTACTGTGCAAACTCGTCTTCGATTGTCTCCATGGCGAGGCGCTCGACGGCGTGTGCGTGGTTGTCCACCAGCGGCGTTGCTTCGACCGTCTCGCGGACTGTCATACGCCGACCCAGGGGTTCCACCAAGTTGGGAGTTCTGTTCGCCGAGAAGGGCTGTCAGGTCGGACTGTTCGCGCGGTCGGCGTCGTACGTCGAGAAGCTGGCCGGAAAACTCGGCGACAGTGCATTCGCCATTCCGACAGACATCACGGAGGCCGTCGAGGACTCATCGGCGCCCTGGTAGTCAACGACAGCCGATACTGAACGGGAAGTGAAACAACCCGTGAACGGTCCGGACGACACTGTCAGGACTCTGACCGCAGCCGCTGCAGGATCGGGATTTCGCCGATCTTCTCCTCGTCGAGTCGATCCCAGGCAATCCCCGTCGGTTTCTCGTCGGGACGTTCTCGTCGACAATCTGCATCTCGTGGGCGGTGCTGACAGTCGTCGTCGCGCCGTCGACGTCGTCAATCTCGTCGGGGTCGAGCCGGAGGAAACACTCCTCCTCGCGGAGCTCCTGTTTGTCCATACCGGCATCTTGTCCGCCACCGGCATGGAGTTTTGCGTTTCGTCGCGCCACCAGGCCCGGAACTGGTTGTCAGCGACCTGGGGCTTTCGGCCGTCCAGCGGCGGCTGACGGAGATCCACGAGCGGATCCCGGACCTGGAGGTCGACGTCGACGAGCGCGCCGAGGCGAGCATCCCCGCGGGGAGCCGCCCGCTGCTGAACGAGGAGGGGCTGGCGCCGGGCTGCGTGCTGGAGAACATCTACGTCCTGCCGGGGATTCCCGACGAGATGCGGGCGATGTTCGACTCCATCGCCGACGAGTTCGCAGGCGAGTCGGTCTCCGAGACGCTCTACACGGTCGAACCCGAGTCATACGGTAGTTCGTGATTATTTACCGCCATGGCGGGACAATCTACGTGTTTCAGAGCGTGACACTGCCGAGATGGCGACCCGGTCCCGAAAAGAGTCACGAACGACCGTATCAAACATCGTGTCGGCACTGACGGCGGTCCGCGAACAGTTTGGCGTAGGCGTCGGCTGTTACCCGGACAAGAACCAGCGGTTCAACCGCCTGAAGCTCGCCGACACCGACGCCGCCGTCGAGGAGGCGACGGCGTGGAAACTGATGGAAGCCGGACCAACGAGGACCCGACGGACAGGCAGGCCGGCGAATAGCTGTCGTCTCCTGTGCGATCTGCCGGCTGTCCTGCGGTCACCACTCCTGTTCCAGCCCGTCGAGCAGCCGGTCGACCCCGGACTCGGTGTTGACCGCGTGGACCGACGCCCGGACGGCGTCCGGCGACGGGAGCGATCGCACGACGATGTTTTCCCCGGCGAGGCGCTCGACTGTCGCCTCCGGCTCCGCGACGTCGACCGTCACCAGCCCGGACTCCGGCGTCTGCGGGCTGAGCAGCCGTTCGTCGGGTACGCCCTCTGCCAGCCGGCCGGCGAGTCGCCCGATCCGTTCCTCAATGCGGTCGACCCCGACGCCGTCGATGACGTCGATCGCCCGCCGGAGGGCGACGTGGGGGGCGGGGTTGGCTGTTCCCACCTCGAACCGGCGGGCGCCTGACACGAACGAGAACCGCTCTGCGTTCGGCGTTTCGACGCTCCGTCCCCCCACCATTCGGGGCGCCAGGCCGTCGGCCACCTCGCGGTCGACGTAGAGGAACCCGCCGCCCCAGACCCCGAGCAGCCACTTGTGGCCGGCGGCCGCGACCGCGTCGGCACCCCACTCCGTGACGTCCATCGGCGTCTGTCCGGGCACCTGGACTGCGTCGACGAGCGCAAGCGCGCCGGCGTCGTGGGTGACGTCCACGAGGTCCGCAACCGGGAGCCGCGTCCCGTGGGTCCACGTGATCGCGCTGAAACAGGCCAGGTCGGCGCCCTCGACGGCTGTCGCGAACGCTTCCCGGTCGATGCGCCCTCCCTCGGTCTCGACGACCCGAACCTCGACACCCTCGCGCGCGAGACGCTGCCAGGGCAACACGCCGGCGGGGTGTTCCAGGTCGGTCCGGACGACCGCGTCGCCGGCTTCCCAGTCGATCGCGTTCGCAATCGCGTTGATCCCCGCAGTCGTGCTCTCGGTCAGCGCGACCTCGTCCGGGTCGGCGCCGACGAACGAGGCGATCCGCTCCCGGGTCCGGTCGAACGCCGCGAACGCCGCCTTGTAGGGGTCACCCCCGACCGGCAGGCGGTACGCGTGGTCGTGGAGCCACTCGGTCGCCGCCTCGACGACCGTCCTGGGGCTGGGCCCGTGTGCGCCGAAGTTCATGTAGACGCCGTCCTGGAGTGCGGGTACGTCCGCGCGGAGGTCTTCCGGTGTCATGTCGTAGCCGTACGGTCGCTACCCTTAATAGTATTGCGTAACCAGTACAATATCATTCCCCGGGTTGAGAGCGTTGCCGGTGTCGCCCTCGGCGGCCGTCTGGGCGGCCTCCCCGAGGCCACTGCCGGCGGCAGTACGACTCTCTTGATTGTGCGGAACTCACACGGCTTTGCGCAGTTCCACATTTGGCGATAAAAGATCGCAGCAGTCAGTATCAGTCGCTCAGGACGACCGGCGCGCGGAAGATATACGGGTAGTGGTAGAACGCGGCCTCTCGGCCCGCTGTCTCGTCGTAGATGGCTCCCGCCCGGCAGGTAGACAACGGCAGAATTGTGCTATCTTCACACAAGTCTTTTACCCGCTCGCCGCCTACAGTGTCGCGATACCGATGCCAGACTCGCTGTCAGAACAGCTCCAGCGGGACATGGAGTGTGAAGGGCTCCTCGAGTGTTTCCACGGTCTCAAGCAGCTCGACAGGGAGTGTTTCAAAGCCCTCGTGGAGGCCGAAGAGCCACTCACAGTCGACGAGATCGCCGACGCTGTCGACCGCGAGCGCTCGACGGCATACCGCGCGGTCCAGCGGCTGCTCCAGACCGGGTTCATCCGGAAGGAACAGGTCAACTACGACCACGGCGGCTACTACCACGTCTACGAACCCGCCGACCCCTCACAGATCGCCGAGGAGATGCAGCGGATGCTCAACGACTGGTACGCCAAGGTGGGCCAGCTCATCCAGGAGTTCGAGACGAAGTACGAGCAGGACGCGCCGCCCCCGTCGGCAGAGAGCTAACGACGATCACGCGTCCTCCGTGCCGGTGGCGAAGCGCCAACTTACTCTCCGCCTTCAGCACGGCCGCGGAAACGAGGCACCGGTTTCAGCAAGACCCGGCCGGTCCACCGGCCGCGAGCAACCGGATGTATGACCGGCAGACGACCCTGCTCGTCGAGCGTACCGGCGAGCACCTTCGCAGCGACGAGGATCGGGTCACAGACCGGGCTGAACGGCGGCGCGTACGCGACGGGCGTCGGCGACGACACCTATACCATCACGCCGCGGGACGCCGGCGACATCACGGGCGGGATCAACGCCGCCGACGCCGTGCTGGGAATGGCCGTCAAAGAGCAGTACGCCCGTTACTTCGACCAGACGGTCAACCGCGGCCGCCTGCAGCGCGCCGAGCGGACGCCCTCCCGGGATGGAAACGCCGAGCACACGCTGTCGCTGCCACCGATGGCCGGCGGCGAGCACGATTCCTCCGACACCGAGGCGTCGCTGTACCTCGC
>PXQK01000087.1:0-3908 GCA_003022085.1 Halobacteriales archaeon QH_10_65_19
CGAAGCCAAGTGCTCTGTCCAAGCTGAGCTAAGCGCCCCGTATCACTGAATACCAACCTCCAGGTAAAAACTCCCCGGTTCCAACCTCGAGTTTCCGTGCGTGATAGACGAAAAACCATATATATCACCCGCGGCACTGAATGAACGTGGTCGGGTGCGCATCACTGGAGGTCACAGAGTTCCCGCACCAGGGATCAATGCAATGTATGATTTAGGGCCGGAACTTCACGATGAATCGGTCGAACCTGGGACGAACATTCTCATCTCGGGCCCGCCGTTGAGCGGCAAGCGCAGGCTGGCCATGGAGGCACTAGCATACGGGGCAAACAACGGCGAAGGCGCTGTCATCATCACGACACGGGATAGCTCGGACCGCGTGCTCACTGACTTCAAATCTTTGTTGGAAGACCCGGAGAGCACTCATCTCGGCGTCGTCGACGCGGTGACGAAACACCAGGGCCAGTCCGCGTCTGACAACGAACTCGTCAGGTACGCTTCCTCCCCACTGGACATGACTGGGATCGGAATCAAATTCTCGGAGTTTATCGATGAGTTCTACACCGACCGGAGCCTCCAACAGAACCGGGTCGTCCTCGACTCGCTGTCGACGTTGCTCGTGTACTCGGAACTCCAGACAGTCTTCCGGTTCATGCACGTGCTGACCAGCCGTATTGAGGATGCGGACGCCATCGGGTTGCACATCATCGAATCGGAGGCCCACAACCAGAAGTCACTGAACACGCTCAAGCAGCTGTTCGACGGCATCATTGAGGTCGACGCCGACAAATCCGTTTCACTCAGGCTCCCCGGCACTGCCTGATGCTGATTTTGTGACTGTGCACCGGGTCGACCGCACGCAGTCCTGCGATTGATCCCGTACCGACTCACAACAATCAGTATGAGTGGACGACACAGCTAACGGTATTCAGAACAGTTCGCACCACAGCCACCCGCACGAGTCAGTTTCGCAGGACGCCCCCTCACTCGATCACCAGCAGACTGACCTCCAGGCGACCCCGACGGAGGGTGTGGCGTCTCGTCGGCTTCGAACGCAACCATCCCCGGGTGGTGGACAGCAGGGGAGCCACCCACGAGCGAGCGGATCTCCTCGACGGCAACGCTCTCAATCCCACGGTTAGTCGAAGCGAGGAAGCGCACTGGCCGGCCTGACTACGTGCCGTCACCCGACGCCGAGATGAGTGCTCTCCGGGTCTTCTAACAAGGATTTGAAGTCAGTGAGCACGCGGTCCGAGCTATCCCGTGTCGTGATGATGACAGCGCCTACATCTCGTTCATCTTCTTGTAGCTCTCTTCGGCTACCTTCGTTGCACGCTGGATCTTCTTTTTCGTACCTGCGATATCCATATCTGTCCATACGGAGAGGGGGGTTGTGTGTGTTACGACCGTTGGTACCAGTTCCGAACCAATCCGTCGTGACGGTGTGATCACCACACGTCCGAGGGTCGAACCGCGAGGGACGGCTGTTCCGAAAGGTCCTTATGCGGCACCATGGAACGTTAGTGTGGACTAGGTCGGGCGGTTAGGCCCCGCTCCCAGCCCACGTGTGGCCTTCAAGTGGGGACCGAACACCAGGGGCGTACGCGCCGACGGACGCGGGCCCCGCGAGTCAACGTGGAAGCCTCGTCCGCCGGGGACGGAGGGCCGCTCGGCTGCGCCTGCAGGGGCGCAGACGACCGGTTAACCGGGGGCACTCCGCCAGGCGCGGAAGCGAGCAGCGGACCCCCGGACATCCGTCGCTCGCCGGGTCGCGGGGTGGAGGAGACAAGCGGGACTACCCACGTCCGAACGCCGTGCAATCCTGGCCTGTCCGTCTATACTGCGGTCATTGCCGTGTACTACCAGTTCTGTGCTGTTCAAACGGCTTGCGGTGTTTCTCCGCGAGAGAACGTATCCGTTTTTTATACCGTTCACCTGTAGTCGTCGACGTTGGCCCAGGTGACGGTAGTACGAGCGCCGACGGTCTGGACGGCGGTCGCGCCACAGGCGTTGGCAACAGCGAGCGCGTCCTCGTGGCCGGCGCCGTCGAGTCTCGCGGCGAGGAATCCGGCCGCGAAGGCGTCGCCGGCCCCGGTCGTGTCGACCACACTGACGTCAGCGGCTGGCTGTGAGGCAGTTCCCCCTTCCCAGCGCACTTCGGCACCCTCCCCGCCCTGCGTCACCACCGTCAGACGGTTCTCCGACCGGAGCCGGCCGTCCTCGCGTGCTGTCGTCGCCTCGTGGGCGTTCAGGAACACGGTGTCGGCGCGTTCGAGCACCGCACCGTACTCCCGTCTGTCCAGCCGGCGCCCCGGGTCCAGGCTGACAGAGAGGCCGGCCGCGTCGGCGGCCTCGGCCAGCGCGAGCGCCGTCTCCGGGTGCTGGCTGGTCAGGTGCAGGTGGTCCGCGCTCTCCAGGGTTTCGCGGGACAGATCACCGGCGGTGAATGCCTCGTTCGCGCCGTCGTTTGCCAGCATCATCACCTCGCCGTCCTCGTCGACGAGAAGGTACTTGATAGTGGTCGCCTCGCCAGCCGCGGTCTGGACGTGACCGCAGTCGACGCCCGCCTCGGTGAGCTCCCGCCGGACCCGCTCTGCGTACCGGTCGTCGCCGACGCTCCCCAGGAGGAGCGGGTCGCAGTGTAGTCCTGCCAGCACGGTCGCGGTGTTGGCGGCACTGCCACCGCCGGCCTCCTGCTGGCCGTCGATGACCGCCTCGCCGTCCGGGGCCGGCAGGCGGTCGACCTTGAGCGTCACGTCCCAGTTCACGTGCCCCGCACAGACGACCCGGGCCATCATTCCTCCCACGGCGTTCTGATCTGTTCGCCGAATAGTTCTCGCATCAGCGTCACGATGCTCTCGGGCGGGAACTGGCCGCGCTCGGTGACGATGGCGTCGACGTACCGCGGGGGTGTCACGTCGAACGCGGGGTTCTCGACAGCGATATCGCCGATCGCCTCCCGCTCTCCCTCGCTGATGACCTCGCGTTCCTCGCGGGTCTCGATCTCGACGGTGTGTCCCGACAGCGTCTCGGGGTCGAGTTTGATCGTCTGCGCAGCGACGACAATCGGCGTGTCCCGCTCGCGGGCGGTGACAGCCAGCGAGCGTGTTCCGATCTTGTTGACGACGGAGCCGTCGGCGGCGATGGAGTCCGCCCCGACGATCACGTGGTCGGCGTCGTCGAGGTACCGGCCGGCCGCGCCGTCGACGATCAGCGTGACCGGGACGCCCATCTCCCGGAGCTGTCGGGCGGTGATGTGGCCCTGCTTGCGCGGCCGCGTTTCCTTGACGATTGCGTCGAGTTGCGTCCCCTGTTCGCGTGCGACCCTGACACACGAGAGGGCGTCCGTCGAGTGACAGTGCGTCAGGAGGGTGTCGCCGTCGCACAGGCGGTTCGCGCCGATCGCTCCGAGGTCGTCCTGGGCGGTGTCGAGGCGTTCACAGAACTCACGGACGCCGGCAGTCACCGACTCGCGGCGCTCGGCGACGGTGTCGCCTTCCAGGCGCGTCAGGACGTACCGGAGGCTGTTGGGCAGGCTGACCGCTGTGGGGCGGGTGTCGAGCAGGTGGCGCCCCGCCCGCCTGAGTTCGCGGTCGAACGCTGCGGGGGTGTCGGCATCGCTCTCCTCGGCCTGGACCCGCAGCGCCGCCGCCGCCGCCTCGGCAATCGTCGCGGCGCCCCGGATCTCCATCGAGGCAATGTCCCCGGCAGTCGCCTCGACCTCGGGGTGAATCTCGCCGACCATGCCCTGACCTTCGGTATCCGGGTGCAAAAGCGCCGGGGAAAACTCCAAAGAGTTACCTGTGAGTTCGCCCAAGAAACAGCAACAACCGCAGCCATGTCAGGAGCCGAGGAGTACGAGGTAGTCGTCGTGGGCGGGGGCGTCGCCGGCTGTTTCGCCGCGGCGACGG
>PXQK01000087.1:4181-14778 GCA_003022085.1 Halobacteriales archaeon QH_10_65_19
CGGCCGGCGAACCGGTGACCTACCGCGGCGACGTCGTGATCGACGCGGCCGGCGCGCAGTCAATACTCCAGGACATGATCGACTTCGACGCGCTCGGCAACGGCGGGGCGACCTTCGAGCAACCCCACTACACGCACTTTGGCTCGGCCTACCGGGAGATAATCGAGGTCGAAGAGCCCGTCGAGTACCAGAACGCAATCGTCGGCAAACCGCTAGAGGAGATGGGGTACATCTGGTACTTCCCGCGGACGCCAACGCAGATCAACGTCGGCCTGGGGTTCCAGATGAACAAAGAGCCGATCCCGCTGGCCGACCGACTCCGACAGGACATCGAGAGCCGCCCCGAGTACCAGAGTGCCCGGCTCGACGAGAAGTTCGAGAAGAAAAACAAGCTCGGTGCGGCGCTTGCGCTGCGCCGACCCCTGGATTCGATGGTCGCGCCGGGCTACCTCGCGGCCGGCGGTGCGGCCGCGACCACACACCCGGTCTCCGGCAAAGGGATCCGTGGGGCCGCCATCTCGGGCCACTCGGCGGGGAAAACTGCCGCCGAGGCCGTCGCGACCGGCAACGTGGGCGAGGCCGGCCTCTGGGGACACAACCGCTACCTCTTCGTCGAACACGGGACGGGAACGAAGCTCGCCTCCCGGGACCCGTTCAACGTGGCCGCCAGCAGCATCGACATCCCGATCCTGCGCGCGATTGCGGCGCTGTTGCCCGAGGATCAACTGAAAGAGATCGTCGGCACCGAGACGTCGATCGACGACCTGACGACGAAGCTCTCGGTAGGAGTCGGCGTGGTCAGGAACCTCTGGAACGAGTACCGCAAGGGCACGTTCGAGGAACTCGGCGTCTCGCGCGACGAACTGTACGAGGCGATGATGGGATTCCGCGAAACAAGGGGGTACGCCGACCGGTTCGAGGAGCTGTACAGCGACTACCCCGCGAGCAGGGACGGGTTCGAGGCCTGGCTGGACGCCCGGAACGACCTCGACGCGGCCTTCTACGACGCGCTTGACCTCGCGCCCGAGGAGCACAAGTACTGATACGGTCGTGCGTGACTCTGTACCGCCGGGGAGTGTGACTGTGTCCCGGATCGACCGCACGCGTGGGTAAGAGACAGCGCTTCAGCGCGGGGAGGAAGTCAAGGACGGTCCGACGATGGAACGCAGGGTTGCTCCTGTCCGCCGCCGGAGACGTGGGTTTCGCTGGCGTCGTGACAGGCGCGAAAGAACCGCGCCACCCACAGAAACGCCTTGAGCGATTCGACGTCCGGATACTCTTCGACCAGAGCCGGTTCCCACTCGTCGTGTCGTTTGTGCTCTTCGACGAGTGCTTCGATACGGTTCCCGATGCGGTAGCAGTCCGACGGAGCGAGATCGTCAGCCGGAGAGATACCGGTAGCCGCGGCCACGAACTCCCGGTACCGGTCGACGTCGAGCCGCCACTCCGAGTCCGAGATATCGAGTCCATCGACCTCCGGATCGGTCCGGACAGTATCCGGCGCGATACTGAGCGTAGTGGACGCCACGTACGACAATTAACGGTAGGGAGCAGTATATATCTAATGCCTGACAAGACGGCATCTCGATTGTTTGTGCTCCCCGGGAGACGGTCGGCGTTTGCCAGAGTTATATACGGATCCGTAGATATCTATACGAGTACTAGCAGAGTTTAATTGCGAATAGTTCGTAAGAAGCTGTATGACGCACAGTCCGTTGATCTGCCGGGATTGCTACATAGAAGCACAGATTAAGACGGTGTCAGACGCGTCAACGACGGACGCCAGCGCAGAGACACGGTTTGTCTGTCCCGACTGTGGGAACGAATCGTTCAGCATCTGATACGTAGCACTGTGTGCTGATTTCACCGATGTCGGAGCACGAGACGGGATCAGGCGGGATCGATCTCTCGGATCCGGAGTACTACCTGAACCGGGAGCTGAGCAAGCTGGAGTTCAACGACCGGGTCCTCAGCGAGGCACTCGACGACAGCAACCCGCTGCTAGAGAAGACCCGGAGATCGTCGAAGAACTCTCCCGGGCCTCGACAACGTTAGCGACACCGTCAACGTCATCAGCATCGTGGGACGGTTCCTGGAACACTCCCGGATCTTCTACTTCCACGACGACGGGGCCGGGCGATACTACATCGGCTCCGCGGACTGGATGGAACGGAACCTCGACAACCGCGTCGAGGCGGTGACCCCGATCCATGACCCTGACCTCCAGGACCAGCTCGGGGAGATCCTGGATGTCTGTCTCGCCGACAACCAGGACTGCTGGGAGATGCAGTCCGACGGGAGCTACAGCCAGCGGACCACCGACGGCGACGAACCCATCAGCGTACAGGAGACGTTCATGCGACAGGCCGAAAACAGGATTCAGAAACGGGAGCCCTGATGCCGACCTCTCCGGAGTTCAGTGCGTCTGTGGCCCCGGCGCACACGCGTCTCGACCCCGCCACTCCCGGGACCGTCTACGTGGTCGGTGACGTCCACGGCTGTATCGCGGAGCTGCGGACGCTCTGGGACCGGCTCGCTCCCGGGCAACGCGGTCCCGCCGGGCAACGGGTACGACGGTCCGTTCTGGTTCGAGTCCTACGAGGGCCCGCCGCGGGTCTTTTTCGGACACACGGTTCTCGCGAAACCCCTCGTCACCGAGTGGGCGGTCGGCCTCGACACCGGCTGTGTCCACGGTGGGAAGCTCACCGCCTACGACTGCGAGACCGAGGAGGTCGTGAGTGTTCCCGCGGAACGGACGTACAGGCCCCGCTCCGACGACAAGGTACTGCACCTGTGAGCGACCGTTCCGACCGGTTCGGTGAGTCCGACCATGGTGGCCCCGTTCCCGGACGGCCCGCCCACCCGGTAGACCACCGACAGACCCTTCCCCACGAGCGAGCCGATACGTTTAAGTGGATGTACGGATTTGTTCATTATATACCGGAAACAGGCATTGGTGACATCATATGAAAGAGTACATCGAACGCGTTTCGGCGGGTGAGGACCTGACACAGGAAGAAGCACGCCAGGTATCGCGGCAGATATTCGCGGACGCGACAGAGGCACAGATCGGGGCGCTGCTGACCGCGTTGCGCGCCAAGGGCGAGACCGAAAGCGAGATCGCCGGGTTCGCGGAGGGGATGCGCGCGGCGGCACGCACGATCGACCCGGAGCGCGAGACGCTCGTCGACATCGTCGGGACGGGCGGTGACGACTACGACACGATCAACGTTTCGACGACCAGCGCCCTCGTCGTCGCCGGCACCGGTATCCCCGTTGCCAAGCACGGGAACTACTCCGTTTCTTCCTCCTCGGGGAGCGCGGACGTCCTAAAAGAGGTCGGCGTTCGGGTCGAGGCCGAACCGCCGGCGGTCGAGAGCGCGGTCGAGGAGGACGGCATCGGCTTCATGCTCGCGCCGGTGTTCCACCCTGCGATGAAGGCGGTCATCGGCCCCCGCCAGGAGCTGGGGATGCGTACGGTGTTCAACGTCCTCGGCCCGCTGACAAACCCGGCGAGGGCCGACCGGCTGGTCGTCGGCGTCTACGACCCGGACCTCGTGCCGGTCCTCGCCCGCACACTCGCCCGGATGGACGCCGAGCGGGCGCTGGTGGTTCACGGCTCCGGTCTCGACGAAATCGCCGTCCACGGCAAGACCACAGTGGCCGAAGTCGACGGCGACACGATCGAGGAGTACACACTGACCCCCGAATCGCTCGGCCTCGGCCGTCACGACCTCGCGGCGGTCGCCGGCGGCGAGCCCGAGGAGAACGCTGCGGACCTCCGCGGGATCGTCACCGGCAGGACAAACGGCGCGAAGCGCGACATCATCCTGGCGAACGCGGGCGCGGCGGTCTACATCGCCGGCGAGGCGTCCTCGATTGTGGACGGCGTCGAGCGGGCGCGGGAGTGCATCGACAGCGGGAAGGCGGCCGCCAAGATGGAGCAGCTGTGCGGCGGCGAACGCCTCGGTGTTGCCGCGAGTGACTGATCGGCGTGTGGGTATTCTCGACACTGTATGAGTCTCTCAGAACTAGCTCGGACAGATACACCCGGAGGTCATTCACTCATGCCGTGTCGTCCCCGGACCCCGTCGTCGCACGCTGCACCCGACGTAGTGGCGTCGTGGCACGGAACGGAGTCACGTTCGGGTGTCTACATGTGACACCATGGCAGGAACCAATCCATCCCACCCCACTGACGGGTCGTCGACAGACGGATACACTCGGGTGAAGATCTGCGGGACCACCACACCGGAGGACCGCGACGCTGCCGTCCGGGCTGGCGCGGACGCCGTGGGGTTCGTCGTCGACGTGCCCGTGGAGACGCCGCGGGAACTCGAACCGACCCGGGCCGCGCGGCTGATCGACGGCGTTCCGCCTCTCGTGACGAGCGTTCTCGTCACGATGCCCGGGAGCGTGACCGATGCCGTGGAACTACAACAGCAGGTGGGCGCCGACGCCCTGCAGATCCACGGCAGTCTCGACCCCGACGGCCTAGAGACGATCGGCGAGCGCGTCGACGTGGCGCTTCTGGCCGGGGTCGACGCCGACGGGGACGTCGCGGGGTACGCCGCCGTTGCGGACGCACTGCTGGTCGATTCGACCGACAAACAGGGTGGCGGCGGGACCGGCGAAACCCACGACTGGGACCGGACCGGGCGCTACCGCCGGACGCTCGATGTGCCGCTCGTCCTGGCTGGCGGGCTCACCCCGGCGAACGTGGCGGAGGCGGTCAGGACGGTCCGGCCGTTCGGGGTCGACGTCGCAAGCGGTGTGGAACGCGAGGGCGGCATCAAGGACCGGGAGGCAGTGCATCGGTTCGTCGCGGCCACACGGAGTCCGGGGGAGTCGTCGTGAGCCTCGACACGAGCAAGGAGGAGTTCGTCTCGCTCTCGGCCGACCGGCCGGCCGTCGTCAGGACCGCGGCACAGATCGACGCCGACGTCGAGCCGCTGGAGGCCTACGCGGCGTTGATCGGTCGGACGACCGACGCGCCGCGCTCCAACTACGCGTTCCTGCTGGAGAGCGCCGAGAAGGTGGCGTCGTCGGATCCCGACGGCGCGTTCGCCCCGAGGGCGGTGGACCGCCACGCCCGGTTCTCGTTCGTGGGCTACGACCCAGAAGCGGTTGTCACGGTCGAGCCCGACCGGGCCGAGATCGAGGTGTTCGACGACCGGTACGAGGATCTGCTGTCGGTGGCGGGTGAGGATACGGTGGACCGGCTGCGTGGCGCGCTCCCCGACGTGACGACCCGCGGGTTCCCCGACCGGCAGCGGCAGATGCTCGACGGCGGCCTGGTCGGCTTTCTGGCCTACGAGGCCGTCTACGACCTCTGGCTCGAGGAGGCCGGCCTCGACCGGCCCGACTCACGGTACCCCGACGCGGAGTTCCTGCTGGCCACCAGGACGCTCGTGTTCGACCACGGCGAGGACTCCCTCTTGCTCGTGTTCACGCCGCTCGTCCGGGCCGACGACGACGCGGGGCAGATCTACGACGACATCACGGCGGAGGCCGAGCGCGTCGCGGCGCTACTCGCAGACGCCGACGGCGTCGAGACCGGGGGGTTCACCCGGCAGGGCGAGGAGGCCGGCTCGCGGGAGGCGTACGAGGCGGCCGTCGAGCGGGCGCGCGAGGCGGTCTTCGAGGGGGAGATCTACCAGGGGGTGATCTCCCGGAAACGCGAACTGTACGGAGCGGTCGACGCACTGGGATTCTACAAGGCGCTGAGCGAGGTCAACCCCTCGCCGTACATGTACCTGCTCGCCCACGACGACCGCACTATCGTCGGCGCGAGCCCGGAGACACTCGTCTCGGTCGGCGGCGGGACGGTCGTCTCCAACCCCATCGCCGGCACCTGCCCGCGGGGGTCCAGCCCCGTCGAGGACCGCCGCCTCGCGGGGGAGATGCTCGCCGACGGGAAGGAACGCGCCGAACACACGATGCTAGTCGACCTCGCGCGCAACGACGTCCGCCGGGTCGCCGACCCGGGGAGTGTCCGCGTCGAGGAGTTCATGAACGTCCTCAAGTACTCCCACGTCCAGCACATCGAGTCGACGGTCACCGGCAGCCTGGCCGACGACCGGGACGCCTTCGACGCCGTCCGTGCGACGTTCCCCGCCGGGACGCTCTCGGGCGCGCCGAAGATCAGGGCGATGGAACTCATCGACGACCTCGAACCGGAGCCGCGGGGGCCCTACGGCGGCGGTGTGGGCTACGTCTCCTGGCGGGGCGACGCTGACTTCGCCATTGTCATCCGGTCCGCGACGGTCGAGGCGCTCGAGTCCGGAGGCGGCGGTGTCGACGCGCCCCAGCGGATAACCGTCCAGGCGGGCGCGGGGATCGTCGCCGACAGCGAGCCACCGGCCGAGTACGAAGAGACCGAAAAGAAAATGAACGGCATTCTGGCGGCGCTCGAAGCGATCGAATCCACGCCGGAGGCGCCGGCGGACACTGTCGGCGGCACCGTCGAAGACGGAAATTCCGGAGATGCTGAGGACGTCGGGGATGCGTCGGGCGGCACCCCGGTCCCCGACTCCTCGGGGGTGAGTCAATGAGCAGCGGGCGGGGAGACCGGGCCCGGAGCACGGGCGGCTCCCGGAGAGCCGACGAACTCGCGAACGCCCGCGTCGTGTTCGTCGACAACTTCGACTCGTTCACGTACAACCTCGTCGAGTACGTCAGCGAGCACGCCGAGACCGAGGTGTTCCGGAACACGGCCACCCTCGCGGATATCCGCGCGGCCGACCCCGATGCGGTCGTGATCTCGCCCGGGCCGGGACACCCGAACAACGAGCGCGACGTGGGCGTGAGTTCGGACGTGCTCCGGGACCTCAGCCCGGAGGTGCCGACGCTGGGCGTCTGTCTCGGGCTGGAGGCCGCCGTCCACGCCTACGGCGGCGAGGTCGGACGGGCGCGGGGTGTTCGCGGGCCTCGAACAGGGGTTCCAGGGCGGACGGTACCACTCGCTGATCGCCACCGAGGTGCCCGACTGCTTCGAGGTAACTGCGACGACCGAGACCGCGGAGGGGACGAACCTCGTCATGGGTATCCGCCACCGGGAGCACCCGATCGAGTGCGTGCAGTTCCACCCCGAGTCTGTGCTGACTGCTGTCGGCCACGACGTGATCCGGAACTTCCTCACGCTGCCGGCCGTGCACCCCTGATACTGACGGACGAAAATCCGTAGTACCTCGGGGAAGAAATTGAAGAACTCGTAGATGCAGGAAGCCCCCGGCTGCTCGACTCGGGGGTCGTTCGAAAATCTTCGATTTTCGTGATCACGAGAATCTTCGATTCTCGGACGACGAGGCGAACAACGTCGAGCGACCTGGGGCTTTCTCTTCCACACACCTGCTGTTTAACGGTCATGTCGAGTTCCTCAAAAGCTTCCCTGAGTTACTACGTCGTCGTCCGCGAGTTCGGTCCACCAGTCGGTTTCGGTGAGGTCGAGGACCGCCCCTGCGGCCGCCAGCTGGTCAGTGGTCGTCTCGATGGGGGTGGTCCCACAGCCGTCGGGGGGCATTCCGGTCTCCTGGTCGACGAACATCGACGTGGTCAGGTCGAACTCGCAGACGACGCCGGCGCCTTCCTGCGGGATCGTCACCTCGCTTCCGCTGATCTCCATCGCAAGCTGACCGGAGACGGCGACGCGGGTGTACTCCTCGTTCTCGACGTGGGTTGCGAACCACTCCGGCACGTTCCCGTTGTCCATCACGACCAGGAACGTCCGTTCCTCTGTCTCGCCGCCGGGGATCAGGGCGTCCTCTTCGGCCGCACGCAGCTCGACCTCGCTGGCGTCCCAGTCAGCGACCGGGATGTCGTTGAACTCGACGCTCCCGGTGAAGGCCGGCGTCGGGATGGGGTAGGCGTTGGGGTTGTGGATCCGTGCGGTGACGACAATTTCGGTCTCTGATTCGGTCACCTCGCCCCAGCGGGTCGTCACGTTCTCGACCTCGACGGTCGGCTCGATTGCGGTGCCGTCGGGCGCGCGAACGTCGGCATCCGTGCCGTTGTAGGTCCCCTCGAACTGGGAGAAACCCCGGTCAAGCGCGCCCTCGATGTCGGTATCGACCTCGCGCTCGTAGGTGCCGGACGGCGAGCCCGAGAGCGGGCCGACCGAGGTGTGGACAGTCGCGTTGACGACGGCGGTGCTGACCTCGTCGTTGTTCAGGTGCCTGTTCCACCACAGCGGGATCTGCTGGTGGCGGAGGTCGGTCGTGAACGTCTCTGTACTCCGGCCCGAGGGGACGCCGACGCCGGTCGCCCCGCCCTCGGCGATGTCAACGCCGGCGAGGTCGACGTCGTACTCGACGTCGCTGTCGCCGCCAATGCCGAAGGGATTGGGGTTGTCGATCCAGACGGTAGTCAGGATCTCGATGCGCTCGTCGCCGACTTCACCCCAGGCGTTGTCCTCCAGGCCGGCGTCGGGGACGCCGATAACCCCGAGGAGGAAGAGTAGCGCGACGACAACGACGAGCCCGACGATGACACCCGCAGCGATCTTGCCCAGCCGCCTTCGTCTCTGTTCTCGCTTCTGCTCCATTGCCATCCACTCATAGTGACGAGGTTAAACGGTTTGTGGCTACGGGATGCCGGATCGACGGTCACATTCTTGTGGCACCCGAAAGCTCACGAAATCCCGAGTTCGGGGGAATCCGTTACGGAACCGATCGGGGACGGCCGGCTCTGTCGAGCAGGTGACGAGCGTTCGAAAAAACGGCCAACAGTGGACCGTTCCTGATAGGGTCGTGCGTGACTATTTTCAGTATTGCTCCGAAATATCGGCGGGAGAGCATCCGAGACCCCCAATCTGTTCCAGCCGGGCGGTACAGAGTCACGCACGACCGTATAACGACGCTCTCCGGACGCCGGCGTTCGCGATCCCGAGCCCCTCACTGGGTTGACGCGGGCCGCGGCGGGTGTCACAGCAGGAACCGGCCGGTGTCCGCGCTCATGTCGGTGGCCGCGTCGGCGGCCTCGGTGAGGTTGTCGGCGGTCGACTTCCCGAACGAGATGACCTCGACGCGGACGCCCTCGTGTTTCAGGTGGCTACAGAGCCGCGCGAAGTCACCGTCACCGGTACACAGGGCGATCGTATCGACGTGGTTGGCGAGCGTCACGGCGTCGAGGCTCATCCCGACGTCCCAGTCGGCCTTCTTGGAGCCGTCGGGGAACGTCCGGATGTCCTTGATGCGGGTCTCGAAGCCGATGTCGACGAGCGCCTCGAAGAAGCTCTCCTCCTCGGGGGCGTCCGCCCGGATCACGTAGGCGATCGCCCGCGTCAGTTCCCGGCCGTCGACCGCCACCTCCAGCAGCTCGGCGTAGTCGATGTTCCGGGAGTACATGCTCTGTGCCGAGTGGTAGAGGTTCTGCGAGTCGACAAGAACGGCGACCCGCTGGCGGGGATGGATCTCGCTCATACCCAACTTCGACGAGCCAGCCCAAAAGGCGTTTGCCTCCTACACGAACTCGACGCCGGTGATCTCGAACCTGGCGCCGCCACCGTCGCACTCGGTGACCCGGCCATCCCAGCCGTGTGTCGGCGACCTGTTCCACGATTGCCAGCCCGAAGCCGGTGCCGTCGGGTAACCGCTCTCGAATACCTGCTCGGGATCCGCGCGGATGCGGCGATCGGTGTCGAGCTGGACCAGCCGACTACGGGCGTGTGTGACCAGCAGTTCGGCCAGTTCGAGATCGTCTCTACTAAAGACAACGATCAATCACTCAATCTTGCATACGTGACAGTAGAAAAGACAAATCTGTAGTACAGTCGGGAGAAGGATCAAAGTCGCGCCGAGGTGGGATCCGGAGCAACGGTGAACGAACCGACGCTAGCAACAGGGAGAAGCGTTGACTTCCGCCGGACCAAGACAACGGGAGTGCCTTACATCGAGCGCAGCCGGGAGATGCGCTTCTCCGTCGGGGGGTGGGTGGAGAAGATCTTCTGGAGGATCCCCCGCTCGGTGCCGAAGATACAGAGGGCGTTGACAGTCTCCTCGCCTTTCATCTCTTTCCCCTGGGCGCCTGCGCTGATCTTCTCCAGCGCGCGGGCCATCGCGTCGGGGTTGCGGGTGTAGGTCGCGGCGTCCTCGTCGGCGACGTACTCCCGGTAGCGCGAGATCGCCATCACGAAGATCATCACGATCATCTGGGCGACCGTCCCGAGCAGCATCCCCACGAGGTAAGTGCCGATATTGCGGTCGCCACCCAGGATATACCCCCACTGGACGATGATGCCGACCATCGAGGCGATCGACTGCCCCAGCACCATGATGACGACGTCGCGGTTTTTAATGTGGGCGAGTTCGTGGGCGAGCACGCCCTTGAGTTCGTCGTGCTCGAGCAGGTCGATGATCTCCTGTGAGACCACGACGACGCCGGCGCCCTTGCGGCCGACGGCGAAGGCGTTGGGCACGCCCATGTCGGCGACCATCAGGCGCGGTTTCTCGACGCCCATCTCGCGGCAGAGCTGCTCCACCGAGCGGTGGATCTCGCCGTAGTTGTACCGGCCCTCGCGGCCCTCGGGCATATCCTTCGCGTCGACGCTGCGGAGGGCCATCCACTTCCCGAACTTGTACTGGAAGCCGACGAACGCGAC
>PXQK01000088.1 GCA_003022085.1 Halobacteriales archaeon QH_10_65_19
CCAGGCCCTCAGCGGGCAGTGGACCGACCAGCACTCCGAGGAGATGAAGCGCGGGATTTCGATCCGTCTGGGCTACGCGGACGCGGCGTTCCGGCACTGTCCGGGACTCGACGAGCCCGAACGGTACACCGTCGAGGAGGAGTGTCCCGACGGGAGCGCGAGCGAACCGCTCCGGACGGTGTCCTTTGTCGACGCGCCGGGCCACGAGACGCTGATGGCGACGATGCTATCGGGAGCGTCACTGATGGACGGCGCCGTCCTGGTCGTCTCGGCCAGCGAGCCCGTCCCGCAGGCACAGACAGAGGAGCACCTGATGGCGCTCGATATCATCGGCATCGACAACATCGTCGTCGCCCAGAACAAGATCGACCTTGTCGACGCCGACCAGGCCCGCGAGAACTACCAGCAGATCGAGGAGTTCGTCGCGGGCACCGTTGCCGAGGGGGCGCCGGTCGTGCCGCTCAGTGCCCAGCAGGAGGTCAACATGGACCTGCTGGTGCAGGCCGTCGAGGAGGAAATCCCGACGCCCGAGCAGGACCCGGACGCAAACCTGGAGATGCTGGTCGCGCGGAGCTTCGACATCAACCGGCCGGGGACGACCTGGGACTCCCTGACCGGCGGCGTCCTCGGCGGCTCGCTCTCCCGGGGCAAGCTGACAACCGGGCAGACGCTGGAGCTGCGCCCCGGCCGCGAGGTCGAGGAGGGCGGTCAGGCCGAGTGGCGTCCCGTCGAGACCGAGATCCGGTCGCTGCAGGCCGGCGGCGAGGACGTCGAGGAGGCGACGCCGGGCGGGCTGCTGGGGGTCGGCACCGGACTCGACCCGGCGATCACGAAAGGCGACGCGCTGGCCGGCCAGGTCGCCGGTCCGCCCGGCACGCTGCCGCCGGTCCACGAGGCGTTCACGATGAGCGTCGAACTCCTGGACCGGATCGTCGGCGAGGAGGGCGAAGGCGAGGTCGAGGAGATCTCGACGGGCGAGCCGCTGATGCTCACCGTCGGGACGGCGACGACTGTCGGCTCGGTCACCAGCGCCCGGAACGGCGAGTGCGAGGTACGGCTCAAGCGGCCGGTGTGTGCAGAGCCGGGCGTGCAGATCGCGATCAACCGCCGCGTCGGCGCGCGCTGGCGGCTCATCGGCTACGGAACGCTACAGTGACTGTCGTTCTCGACACGAACGCACTCATGATGCCCGTCGAATGTGACCTCAGGCTGTTTGACGAACTCGACCGGTTACTCGATGGGCCACAGACGGTTGTCCCACGCGCGGTCGTCGCCGAACTCTCGAAGCTCGCCGGCGGCACCGGCGAGGAGGCAACGGCGGCCCGCGTCGGGCGGGACCTGGCCCGGGACCGCTGCGAGCAGCGCGATACCGACGCCACGTACGCCGACGACGCCGTTGTCGAACTCGCGACTACCCCGGAGGGGACCTACGCGGTCACCAACGACGGGCCGCTACAGCGTCGGCTGCTCGAACGGGACGTATCAGTAATTAGTTTACGCGGGCAGAACAAACTGGCTATCACTCAACCATAAGATATGTACAAACGGGTAACACTACGGGACACGGTCGAAGTACCGCCGGAGCATCTGGCGGACGTTACGCCGGATCGGATCAAACGACTGCTGCAGGACAAACTCGAGGGGAGCGTCGACGAGGACGTCGGCTCGATTGTCTCGGTGATCGAGGTCCACGACATCGGCGACGGCGCTGTCCTCCCGAACGAACCGGGCGTCTACTACGACGCGGAGTTCGACGCGCTCACGTTCGATCCCGAGATGCAGGAGGTCGTCGACGGCGAGATCGTCGAGGTCGTCAACTTCGGCGCCTTCGTGGGCATCGGTCCGGTCGACGGACTCCTCCACGTCTCACAGATCTCCGACGAGTACCTCGCTTACGACGAGGAAAACCAGATGCTCGCCTCCCGGGAGTCCAACCGGACGCTCGGGGTCGGTGACACCGTCCGGGCGCGGATCGTCACCAAAAGCATCGACGAGCGCAACCCCCGGGACTCGAAGATCGGTCTCACCGCGAAGCAGGTCGGGCTGGGCAAGCACGGCTGGCTGAAGGAGGAACGCGAGAAGCGACAGGCCCAGGCGGAAGCGGGTGAGAGCTGATGGCCGACCGGCTTGTCTGTCGGGAGTGCCACCGGGTGCAGGAGACCGAGGAGGCCGAGGCCTGCGAGAGCTGCGGGTCGACGTCGCTCACAGAGGACTGGGCTGGCTACGTCGTCATCAGCCACCCCGAGCGGAGCGACATCGCCGAGGAGATGGACGTCACCGAGCCTGGCAAGTACGCGCTGAAGGTTCGGTAGCGTGACTGACACCGTTCTCCGGCTCCAGGACTCACTGCGC
This sequence comes from Halobacteriales archaeon QH_10_65_19, assembly GCA_003022085.1. The sequence continues at coordinate 2,353 of PXQK01000088.1, forward strand.
GCGTCGCTCAAGGAGCCGTTCGGCCCCGTCTACACCGATCCGTCGGCGCTGCTCGTGGACGCCTCCGAGCCGCTGATCGCGGTCGGCGACGTCGTCACGGCGCACCTGCTGGAGGCAGGCCACACGCCCGCGGTCGCGCTCGTCGACGAGCGCACCGAGCGGGCAGCCGTCGAGGACTGGGTGGCCAAGGCAGTCGCCGAAGCTGAGGGGTTCGATCACGGGCTAACGGTCACGAACCCCGCTGCCGTCCTGTCGGAGTCGCTGCTGCTGGCGCTGCGGGTCGCCATCGCGGGGGCGGACGCCGACGGGGCGAACACGCTGCTCACAGTCGACGGCGAGGAGGACCTGGCGACGCTGCCGGCAGTCGTCGCTGCTCCCGCGGGCGCGACAGTCGTCTACGGCCAGCCCGGCGAGGGGATGGTCCGCGTGACCGTCGACGAGGCGACGAAAGGTGAGGTGCGCGACCTCCTCTCGCGGATGGACGGCGACACGGAGCACCTCTTTTTCCTTCTCGGGGAAGCCGCCGAATAGGGCGGTCGGGTCACTCCCGCCGAAGCACCAGCACGTAGCGGGTCAGCGACCGGTGGACGCGGCGCTCGAACGAGGCCTCGACGGTCCAGCCGGCCTCGCCCGCGGGCCGGGCCCAGGGACGGTCGCCGACGACGACACACCGGGGTGCGACGCGGCGCGCCTCGCGCAGTGCATCCCGAACCAGCACGTCGAGCTGTCCCTCGATTTTCGACTGTCGACCGTACGGCGTATCGAAGACGACCGCGTCCACGGCACCGTCGGCGACCGGAAGCGAGGCGGCGTCGCCCCGGAGGATGTGCCACTCCCCGTCGAGGGCGTCTGCCAGGTTCTGTCGGGTTCCCTGCACCATCTTCGCCTGTGCGTCGAGGCCGACGACGTCGGCACCGACCAGCCCCGCCCGGCGACGTTGACGAGCGCCCGCGCGAGCATCGGATCCATGCTCCCCGGCTGGAAGAACGGCCGGTCGGTCGGCCGCCGGCGGGCGAAATCACGAACGGTTTCCGCAGTCAACCACCCGAGAACGCAGATTCCCGGCTCGTCGCTGCTGTCGTTCCGGTCTTGATTTTCGGAAAACAGCGCGCGGAGTTCGTGGTCTGGATCGTCGAGGTCGACAGTGAACCCACGGTCGACCAGCGCCTGACCGAGTTCGCGCTCCGCGCGCTGGGTGTCGACCCCGGCTGTCCCGCGCACGTCGACCGCGCGGACGGCGATCGCTCCCTCCCGGTCGAACGTCGCCGCCTCGAGCACCGCACGGGCGCACTCGACCAACTGGTCCCCTTCTGTCCGCCCGATCAGGTCGCTGATACGGTGGGTGAACGCGAGGTGGCGCACACGGTCGGTCACTCCGCGAGCTCGTGCCAGCCCGGGCGCGAGAACGCGCACGTCGCTGGCGGCGTGACTCGCCTCGTAGGCCGCGAACGCGTCGTCCTGCCCGGCGAGTTCGAGAACGTACACGCCGGTACTGGCGCGCTCAACGTCATGAGCGTATCGGTTGACCAGATTTGTACCCGAAGTGATAGTTCGTGTGTGTCTCTGACAGACGCATCCCACGAACCTTTATAAATCTTAAATACGACGTTTAAGTTGATACATGGTAGATCCAAAGGAAACCATCAATATCGAGAACGTTGTCGCGTCTACCGGAATCGGGCAGGAGCTCGACCTGCAGAGCGTCGCAATGGATCTGGAAGGGGCGGACTACGACCCGGAGCAGTTCCCCGGACTCGTCTACCGTACGCAGGAGCCCAAGTCGGCGGCCCTGATCTTTCGGTCCGGCAAAATCGTCTGTACGGGCGCGAAGAGCACGAACGACGTACACCAGAGTCTGCGGATCGTCTTCGACAAGCTGCGCGAACTCAACATTCAGGTCGAAGACGACCCCGAGATCATCGTCCAGAACATTGTCACATCCGCGGATCTCGGCCGGAATCTCAACCTCAACGCCATCGCAATCGGGCTGGGGCTGGAGAAAATCGAGTACGAGCCCGAGCAGTTCCCCGGGCTCGTCTACCGGCTCGACGAACCCGACGTGGTGGCACTCCTGTTTGGGTCGGGCAAACTCGTCATCACCGGCGGCAAGGAGCCGGACGACGCACGGAAAGCGGTCGACAAGATCGTCTCGCGGCTCGAAGACCTGAGCCTGCTCGACTGATAGTGATTATTGTGAGTCGTTACGGGATCGACCGCACGACTGCGTGCGATTGACCTGGTACACAGTCACAATAATCACTATGACCGGCCCCGGCGACGACGGACTCTGGTACCCCGTAGGGAGAGCGTTCTGGACGGCGGGCGTCACGACCGGCCGGGCGAAGAACCCACGAGCCGGATGCCGTGACAGCAGTGCCGCCAGTTTTATTCACTATCTTCGTGACTCTTTACCGCTATATGGTCGCGCATTGGGCGTTTCAGCCCGCGAAACAATCGATATTGGGACCCAGTGCTGAAAATAATCACGTCTCCCCTTCGAGGTCCGTCTTCTCGGCGGGCTCGTAGCCCACCCGGTAGCGACGCTCTCGCTCGGCGCGCTCGACGTTGTCCGCGACGTAGAACCGGATGTCCTGTTCCTGGCTGGTCATCACTGGAAACTCGTAGTAGGTGGCGTCGTAGTCGAGGCCATCGCCGTCCGCACGGCGCCGGTCGACGAACTCGCGGTGGGCGTCGAGGCGCCGTTCGACGACCGACCGGGAGCGGCCGGGGACGGTCGCAGCCTGCTCCGCGAACCGGTCGAGGAAGGCCGCGTCGAGCTCGTAGCCGACCGAGTTCCGGCCGGCGACCATCGCGGCGAGTGACGTCGTGCCGGTCCCCCAGAACGGGTCGAGAACGGTGTCGCCGTAGACCGAGTACATGCTACAGAGGCGGTATGGGATCTCGAACGGGAAGGCACCGGCGCGGTCCCGGAGGTCGTCGTCGGGGAGTTCCTGGAGGCGGCCGCGGACGTCTGTCCAGACGTCCGTGAACCAGCGGTTGCGCTCCTCCCAGAAGAACGCCGACTCGTAGCGGTGCCCTGCCCCGGGTTCGAACGCGCGGCGCTCCCCGTTGCGGAAGATCAGTACGTACTCGTGTTCGAGCGTGACGTAGGCGTTGGGCGGCACCATTCCCGATCCCATGAACTTCGCGGCGCTGTTCGTCGGTTTGTGCCAGAGCACGTCGGGCAGCGCCTCGAACCCGCGGCGGCTGAACGCCTCGACGATCCGCGCGTGGTTCGGGTACACCTGAAACCGGCCGTCGACGGTGCGGGTGGCATCACCGACGTTGATGCAGGCGATTCCGCCCGGCCGGAGCACCCGGGCGAGTTCGTCCCAGACCTCGTCGAGGACGCTGTGCATCGTCTCGAACGCCGCGTCGCCGTTCCCGGCGTCGAGGTACTCGGCGCTGGCCGGCGCCAGCTCCGCGAACACGCTGTCCCACATCTCGACCATCGGGTACGGGGGTGAGGTGACGACGAGGTCGACCGCGTCGTCCTCGACAGCCCCCATTCCGCGGGCGTCGGCGACGTGCAGGTGGTGTGTCGTCTCCATGTCCTCTCGGTGTGCGTTTGACTGTCCGGCTGTCACTCCACGAGGCGTTCGATCTCGGTGACGAGAATGTCGCTCGCGCCGACGCTTTTGAGCTCTGAGATGGTCTCGAAGACGCGCTTTTCCTCGACAACCGCGTGGACGGCCACCATGTCGCTGCCGGCGATGTCCATCACCGTCGGCCCGCCCATCCCGGGGATCACGTCCTTGACGTCGCCGAGGCGATTCTCGGGAACGTTTAGCATCAGGTACCGCTGGTCCTCGGCGTCGAGCACCGAGCCCAGCGCCGTTGCGACCTGTTCGACCTTGGACTCCCCCGCGGCGTCGGGGCTGGCGAACAGCCGGACCGACGAGGCGAGCACCTCGTCGACGACCGCGAGCCGGTTCATCCGTAGCGTCGTTCCCGTCGAGGTGATGTCGACGATCCCGTCGGCGATGTCGACGTGCGGTGTGAGTTCGGTCGCGCCGGAGACCTCGACGACCTCGACGTCGACGCCCCTGTCGGCGAAGTAGTCGGCCGTGATCGCAGGGAACTCGGTGGCGACGGTTCCGCCCGCGAGGTCTGCGACCGTCGAGACGTTGCCGTCTTCCGGGGTCGCGAGCACGATACGGCAGGTCCCGTAGCCCAGGTCCAGCAGTTCCACGAGGTCGGCATCGGACTCGCGGACCTGGTCGTAGCCCGTGATCCCGAGGTCTGCGGCGCCGTCCCGGACGTACTCGGGGATGTCCGAGGTCCGGGCAAAAAGGACTGTCACGTCCGGGTCGACGGTCTCGGCGTACAGCTTCCGGTCCGCGCCGTCGACGATGTGGAGGCCCGCCCGCTCTAACAGCTCGATTGTCGGCTCGTGGAGGCGCCCCTTGTTGGGAACGGCAATACGCATATGCTCTCACTTCTGGGCCGGAGGGCAATTGCCTTTCGAACGCGAGCCGCGGCGACCCCCGGGCTTCCGGCGGTCGTGTGCGACTCGTTTCCGCCGAGCTGATACAGATCGGGAATCTCGGATGCGTTCCTCCCGATATTTCGGCACACTGCTGCAATTGACATCCTCAGTACCCCGGTCATAACACAAAGGCTCTTTTTTCCGCTACCCCTATGTGTGGACGAACGAATGGACCAGCCCTCGCCAAGAGACGACACGTACTGTTCGAACTGTGGCGAACGGATCACTCGACAGGCGAACTACTGTCACTACTGTGGCAAACGCCTCGGGGAGCCGGGGGCTGACCACGCCGACGCGGCCGGCGGAAGCGGCCCCGGAGGCGCCATCGGCGACCGGATGAACGGCGGCGGGAGTGCTCTGGGCGAGCCCAGCCGGCAACACCGCGGAGAGACCGGTCGCCTGCCTGACGGCCCGGCGGGAGTAGCCGGCGTAGACGACGACCTGGGGCCGAGCGAGTCACCGCTCCGGACCGTCGGAACCGCGGCCGGCATCGGGATCCTCGGCATCGTCCTGCTCGCACTCATCTCTGTCGTGGTGGTGTTGGTCTCCTCACCTCTGGGACTTTCGGCGGGCGTACTGCTGGTCGTCGGGACCGCGATCGGCCAGTACGTCGGCTTTGGCGGCCTCGCGCTGGGCTATCTCAGACGCCGCGGGTTCACCTGGGAGCAGGTCAGGTCGTACGTCGGCGTTCGCATCCCTTCGCTGCGGGAAATCGGTGTCGTCGTCGCCGGCTACCTCGCTATCGTCGTGTTGCTGGTCATCGTCGCCGGGATCGCCTCTATGTTCCTGCCCGAACCGGCCGAGAACGAGGCGACCGGCGTGGCTGCCGACAACCCCGGCATCGTCCCGGGTATGGTACTCATGATGTTCCTGGTCGTCGGCCCGATGGAGGAGCTTCTGTTCCGCGGAATCGTCCAGAACCGCATCCGCGAGCGACTCGACGCGATCCCCGCCATCGTTATCGCGTCGGCCATCTTCGCAACGGTCCACG
>PXQK01000089.1 GCA_003022085.1 Halobacteriales archaeon QH_10_65_19
GCCATCCGGAGGTCTTCGAGGCTGATCACCGGCTGCAGGTCCTCGATGGGGTGGCGCCCAACCACCCGATCCAGCATATCGACCTCGTCGCCCTCGTCGGGGTACCCCAGGTGGAGCTTCTTCATGAAGCGGTCGACCTCCGCCATCGGGAGGTCGTATGCCCGGTCACCCTCGACTGTGTTCTGGGTCGCGATGACAGTGAAGGGGTCCGGCATCCCGTGGGTCTCGCCGTCGACCGTTGCCTGCTCTTCCTCCATCGCCTCCAGCAGCGCCGACTGCGTTTTGGGGGGCGCGCGGTTGATCTCGTCGCCCAGCACCACGTTCGCAAAGATCGGGCCCGGGCGGAACTCGAACTCCTGTGTCTGCTGGTTGAACACGTTGACGCCGGTCACGTCAGAGGGCAGCAGGTCCGGCGTGAACTGGACCCGCTTGAACGTGCCGTCGAAGGACCTGGCCACTGCACGGGCGAGCATTGTCTTGCCCATGCCGGGGACGTCCTCCAGCAGCACGTGACCGCGGCCGAGGAGGGCAGTCATGATGTCCTCGATCGCGTCGTGGTGTCCTACCATCACCGTCTCGACGTTCGCGATGACGTTGTCGACCACGTCGCTGACCGCCGCGATGTCGATCTCCTGCGGGTCATGCGCCGGAGTTCGTCGATTCGCCTCGTGTATCTCTGTCTCTGTATCCGTCATGAATGGCTGTCTCGGTTGGTGCAACGTCGGGGTCGACCGTCCACCGTGTATGCTGCCTGTTCCCACGCCACGGCCTGATCGTCACCATTCTTTGTTCCCCCAGGGTAGTAAATTGTCTGCATTCGTGTCCATGGTCCACACACCTGGACGCCGGCGGCCTCCGGCGGAAGCTGCGCGAGGAACACGACGGGTCCGAATGGGTGTCCCCGGAGACGGCCGTAGACCGGCTATCGATGACGAACGGTCACCTGGTACGGCGGTCGAACAGGCCCGTAACGAGGCGGACAACGGGCCGTAACGGCGTCCGCAGTCCGTCGAGCGGATGCCGGTTCTATAAAATCGCGTGCCGGGGACGTAGACTGTGCGTCGGCGCTCCGTCACCCGACTTCCCGCCATTCACGGCCACACTCCGGGCACTGTCGGACACGGCCGAGCTCGTCGGGGTCGTTTTTGGTGTCGAGCTGCTCGTCGCACTCGGCACAGGAGAGCCGCTCGTACGTGTCTTTCTCGATTTCCCCCGATCGCAGACCCTTTTGTGTCGACTTCATACCCGTTGATAGCTCGCCGGACTGTAAAAAAGCTCCTGCAGGAGGGATCGCGGGGCTTTTTGTACCGGAAGCGTAGGTGTATCCGATGGAATACGTCCAGGAGCGCATCGCGACCCTCCACGACTTTGGAAACGCGCACCCGGCGGCGCCGACCGACCGTGCGACCGTGGTAGTGCCGCTGACCGAGCGGGACCACACAACCCTCGCGGCCGAGCGGGTGCTCTCGACGCTCGAGGGGGTCGACCCCGACCGGGTGCTGATCGCCCTCCGGGCCGACGAGCGCCGGGTCGCCGACGTCGTCTCGTGGGTCGAGTCGTTCGACCTCCCGTCGACGGTGCTGTGGTGTACTACGCCCGCGTCGAGAACGACTGCCTCTACGGGCGCCTGCTCCGCCTGTTCTACGCCCCGGTCCACGTGCCACGGCTCCTCTTTCCGCTCGCCCGCGACTACGAGTTCGTCAAGGGGTACTACGCCCGCGTCGAGAACGACCGCCTCTACGGGCGCCTGCTCCGCCTGTTCTACGCCCCGGTTGTTCGTGCACTCGCCAACGGCGCGGCCGACCGACGGCCGGTGACGGACGGCGGGGACCTGCTCGCGTACCTGGGGGCGTTCCGCTACGCGCTGGCCGGCGAGTTCGCAACAACGGGCGCGCTTGCCCGCCGCCTCCGCGCCCCTCGGGGCTGGGGACTGGAGGTCGGTACCCTCGGTGACGCCCTCGACGCGACGGTATTCGCGGGGACTGCACAGGTCGACCTCGGCGTCTACGAACACGACCACCGCTCGATCGGCGGACCCGACGGCCTCGGCGAGATGTGCGGGCAGGTCGGTGCGACGCTGTTCACCATCCTCGAGGAACACGGGATCGAACCCGACTACGAGGTGCTGCCCGAGCGGTACCGTAACTGCGCCCGTACCCTGGTCGAACAGTACGCGGCGGACGCCGCGTTCAACGGGTTCGCGTTCGACCGGCAGGGGGAACGCGCACAGATCGACCAGTACGCGACGACGATCCGGCCGCCCACCGGCGACGACCGCCTCCCCGCCTGGCGCGATGCCGACCTCGATCCTGCGACTATCGCATCACTCTCCGCAGCTGCGATCGAGGAGCACAACGAGTGACGACGAGGACTCGCCCGCGTTCATGTAGCGGGCTACGACGAGGACCCGCCCGCGTTCATGTAGGCGGGTTATCCGCCGGGTGTTCTCCGGAGCCGGTCGCGGCGATACGCGGACCACAATACCTTTGCTCGCGCCGCACGCCCACTCACACATGAAACTCGCCGGTATGGCCAGCAACCGCGGCCGCAATCTCGTACACATTGCCGACCGGGCGCCAGCGGACGTCGACGTGTCCGTCGTGCTGACGGACGACGAGGCGGCGCCTGTTCTGGAGACGGCGGCCAAGCGGGGAGTTCCGACGGAGGCTATCGTCCGCGGGGCAACGGAGTCCCGACGGGACCACGAGCGGCGCGTGCTTGCCGCTCTAGCGGACTACGAGTTCGACCTCGTCTGTCTCGACGGCTACATGCGCATCCTCTCGGACACGTTCCTCGACGCGGCGCCGACGGCGCTGAACGTTCACCCGTCGTTGCTCCCCTCCTTCCCCGGGGGAGACGCCTGGGGTGACGCGCTCGACGCCGGTGTCTCGGTGACCGGCTGTACGGTCCACGTCGTCACGGACGCGACCGACGCCGAGGGTAACGTCGTCGATGCGGAGGTCGACACCGGACCGATCGTCACCCAGGAGCCGGTCCCGGTCTACGCCGGCGACACGGCCGACGAGCTGAAAGACCGCGTGCTCTACAAGGGCGAGTTCCGTGCCTATCCGCGCGCTGTCAGGTGGTTCGCCGCGGACCGGGTGACCGTCGACCACGACGCCGGCACGGTCCACGTCGAGGGTGACGACGGCGGCGAGTTCCCGGCCCGACGGGTGACGAGCACCGACCGCGCAGCGGAGCTCCGGTACGGCGAGAATCCGCACCAGGACGCGGCGCTGTACGCGGACGACACGGCGGACGAGGCGAGCGTCGCACGCGCCCCCCAGTTGAACGAGGGGGCCAAAGGGATGTCCTACAACAACTACAACGATGCGGACGCGGCGCTGAACCTGATCAAGGAGTTCGAGGAACCGGCCGCCGCCGTTATCAAGCACACGAACCCGACGGGCTGTGCGGTCGCTGGTTCGCCGGCGGTCGCATACGAGCGCGCGCTATCGACGGATCCCCAGAGCGCCTTCGGCGGCATCGTCGCCCTGAACCGCGAGTGCGACGGAACGACGGCCGAGCGGATCGTCGACTCGTTCAAGGAGATCGTGGTCGCGCCGGGCTACACCCGGGACGCGCTGGACGTGCTCCGGGGAAAGGAGAACCTCCGGCTGCTGGACGTCGGGAGCGAGGTCTCACAGACCTCGGACGACGCGAGCGAGGTCTCACAGGCCTCGGACGACGCGAGCGGCGCTCAGCCGCGAGCGTTCGGCGAGCCGACAGAGACACTCGCAGAAAAAGGGATCGTCGGCGGCCGACTCGTCCAGGAGCGTGACCGCCAGGATATCACCGTCGACGACCTAGAGGTCGTGACCGAGCGCGAGCCGACAGACACACAGCTCGAATCGATGCTGTTCGCCTGGCGGACGATCAGACACGTCAAATCGAACGCTGTCCTCTACGCGGCGGGAACTGAAACGGTCGGGATCGGTATGGGGCAGGTCTCCCGCGTCGACGCGGTCCGTCTGGCAGCGCTGAAGGCCGACGAGCACGCCGAGGGGAAAGACGCCGAGGGCGCCGTGATGGCCTCGGACGCCTTCTTCCCGTTTCCGGACGGCATCGAACGCGCCGCTGAGGCCGGTATCGAGGCGGTCGTCCAGCCCGGCGGCTCGAAGAACGACGACGCCGTGATCCAAGCTGCCGACGGACACGACATGGCGATGGTCTTCACCGGACAGCGGTGCTTCAGACACGACTGATATGCTCTATTCGGTGTCGGCGGTACTCGCTTCGGTATTGGACTCGTTTACGCTACCCGCCTCCGCTATCTCCACGCGTTCGTGGATGTTGCCCTCCCGGTCCCGGAGGTGCTTGGGTTCCCGGTCGTTCGTCACGGCGAGCAGTTCTGCGACGACGCTGTGTGCGATCTGGTACGGCGACCCGCCCCCGAGGTCGAGGCCGACCGGTGTGTATATCCGGTCGAGGTCGGACTCGTCGAGGTGTCGGCCGTCTTCCTCGAACGCCTCGACCATCTCCTGGAAGCGATCGTGAGGACCCATGAGCCCGATGTACGGGCACGGCGAGTCCAGCAGTGCCTCGACTGTCAGCTGGTCGTCGACGAAGTTGTGGGTCATCACCACTGCGTGGGTGCCGTCGGTGACCGTCAGATCCTCCCCGATCGCCCCGGGAGACGTGGTGACCGTCCGGTCCGCGTCGGGGAACCGGTCGGCGAGGTCGACGCCACCACGGAAACCGACCACTGTCACCCGGAAATCATTCCTCGTCGCCAGCTCGGCGACCGGTCCGACGTCGTGGCCGGTCCCGAACAGGAACAGCTCCGGCGGTGCCGCGAGCCCGTCGACGAACACGCGGAGTCCGCGTCCGTCCGCGTCGAGTTCGATAACGTTGGCACGCCCCGTCTCGGCGAGTTTCCCTGCCGGACTCACAAGCTCTGCTGCCGGCCACCCATCGCTCCCGTCGGGTGACGTGAGCGTCCCATCTTCCGGAGAGACGTACGCCCTGTCGCCGCGTTCGAGCGGTCCACCGTCGTCCACGGCTGTGAGGACGGCGATGTCCCGTCCGTCGGCGAACGCCTCGACGGCCGGTCGGTAGGTCTCGTCGAGCGGTTCCAGGAGGACGTGGATGATGCCGTCACAGCCGACGCCGAGGCCCCAGACGTCGTCGTCGCCCGTCAGGTCGTACGTGATCAGCTCCGGTCGGCCGGTCTCTCTGACCTCGTCGCTCGCAGTCACCAGTTCGTTCTCCAGACAGCCTGCGGTGATGCTCCCGACACCCATTCCCTCCTCGTCGAGCAACATCTTCGCCCCCGGACGCCTGTACGCGTTGCCTTCGACGTCGACAATCGTCGCGAGGACGTCTGTCTCTGCCGTGTCCAGACGGTCGTGGATCCGCTGTAGTACCTCGGTTTCCGGTACGCTCCATTGGCTCTCTGACATTATGTTTCTCTCGGGGTTCCCTCCTGCTGGATTGTCCGTAGGGTGCGGTACGTGACCGACTCACATAACGTCAGGAGTCCTTCCGTTTGACGACGTCGCCGAGCGTGTACTCCCCGCCGGAGGTGTCGCTCTCCCAGTCGGTGTCCGCGTCGCCAGTTCCGGCGGAGAGATCGATGTCGAGTTCGCCCTCGAGCTTCCGCTGGAGTTTGTCTGTGGGGAGCGTCTCGCCGTGTTCCAGCTTCCGGATGAAACTCGCCTTCTCGTTGAGTTGCTTGGCGAGTTCCTTCTGGCTCAGCCCCGCGCTCTCGCGGGCTTTCCGGATCCGGTCGTCGTAGTCCTGTGCAATCTCGTCGATGTCGTCGAACATGTCGCTGCGCCGTCCACTTCCCGAACTCGACGAACCTGACGAGTTGCCAGTGGCACTGCTCCCCGTGCCGGCCCTCGCCGAGCCACCCGAGGAGGAGCTACTGGAACCCGAAGAGCCCGTCGAGTACTTCGTCGAGGTGGTGGATTCGGACTCGGTCTGGACCTCCGTCCCAAACTCTGTGCACGCGTCACAGACGTCGAGCTCCGCTCCCTCTATCTTGACGCGGTTCGGGTCTGACGTCTCGGTCCCGCACATCTCACACTGGACCGATTCGCTCCCCGTCATGTTTTCACCCTTCTGAGCATGGTAGTAGTATCCTGAAAACGGGGCGACGCAGTCACTCACGTCGACACCCGCTTTCTTGAGGTCCTCGCGGATCTGTTCGCGTTGCTCACGGATCGCCTCACGAGCCTCCGCAATCTCGTCGTCGGTTACTGGATTCCGTGCCATTGTTCAAATCTCCGTACGTACCCTTCGAGGTGGTCGGACAAATGTTCTCCGGCGGCGTTGAGCGCGTCGTTCGGCACTTCCCTCAGCGTCGTGATCGTACCGGACGACAAAACGGGTCACCCTACTCCGTTCAAGATCAATTCCGACCCGCTGCCGAACTGGCCCGCCCATTGGAGCCGTGTATGCCTTGTCGTAGTCTCGGGGATCGTCGTTCATGCCTCTGACTCGTCACTTAAGAGTGTCCACACTAACGACCGGCCTATCGTAGATCCCGCATCGCGTAGTAGAACCGCTGGAGTGCGGTGAGGTGTCCGACGACCGCGAAGATCACGAGCAGCCAGCCGACCGCGGTCAGCCCCAGGGCCGTCGCGTCGACGACCGCGGCGACAGTCGCGACGACGCCGATCAGCGCCAGCCGGTCCGCGCGGCCGAGTAGCCCGCCGTACAC
>PXQK01000093.1 GCA_003022085.1 Halobacteriales archaeon QH_10_65_19
GAGATTGCCGACGACAGTGCCGGCGCCGAGGTTGACGTCGCGCCCGAGAACGCTGTCGCCGACATACGAGAGGTGCGGTACCGCGGTGTCCGACATGATCACGCTGTTTTTGATCTCCACGCTGTGGCCGACCTCCGTCCGTTCGGCGAGCAGCGTGTGTCCGCGGACGTAGGCGTTCGGCCCGACGTGCGCGCCGGAGCGGATCAGTGCCGGCCCCTCGACGACGGCCCCGGGTTCGACCGTTGCACCCTCCTCGACGACGACCGACCCGCGCAGGTGCGCATCCTCGGCGACGTCGCCGGCGACGTGTCGGTCGAGCTCTGCGAGTTTCCACTCGTTTGCCGCCAGCAGCTCCCAGGGTCGGCCGACGTCCAGCCAGCGGTCGAGTTCGACCGGCGCCACGTCGAACGCCTCGATGACGCGTGCGGCGACGTCCGTCAATTCGTGTTCGCCGCGTTCCGACGCCTCGACGCTCAGCCACTCCTGTGCGTCAGGCGGGAAGACGTACGCACCTGCGTTGGCGACGTTCGAGGGCGGTTCCGCGGGCTTCTCGACGATATCGGTGACCCGGCCGTCGCCCAGCGAGAGCACGCCGTAGTTGCTCGGATCGTCGACAGTGATGCTGGCCATCGAGGGAGCGTTCTCGAAGAGTTGCTGCATTGCACCCTCCGTGTAGAGGTTGTCGCCGTTCAGCACCGCGAACGCGCCGTCGAGGTGATCCCTCGCAGTCCGCACCGCGTCGGCAGTCCCTTGCTGTGTTGCCTGTCGGACGGTGGTAGCGGGCACACCCCGGTAGGAGTCGCCGAAGAACTCGCGGACCGTCTCGCCCTCGTACCCGACGACGACGATCAGCTCGGAGGCGCCTGCGTCGACGGCCACACCGGCAGTGTGAGCGATCAGCGGCTTGCCCGCCACGGGTAACATCGGCTTCGGGCGAGTGTCCGTCAGCGGACGCATCCGGGTCCCGCGACCTGCCGCGAGAATCACAGTCTGCATGACGTCGGCAACTCCCGGCGGACACATAGAGATACCGGTACCGGCCCCGGCGCGCGAAACCGCCGGTATTGGGACCCGGTGCTGAAAATACTCACGTACGACCGTATCAGCACGGGCACAGCCGACTGCGACGGCGCCGCTCGCGCCGCTACAATTGGACATCCTTTTAACCGACAGCGGAGACGTATGGGATATGTCGTTGGCAGAGTTCGCGGGCCAGTTCGAGCGGTTGGCGGCGGCTGCGTCCGTCGTCGGACGGCGGGTGCTGGGACTCGACACGAATCCGGTGTCCGAAGAGTGGTCACACGTAACAAAGGTCGACCCGGAAGGGGAGAAGCAGCTCCCCGTGGTGTATCCGCTGTATCTGGCCCACACGAGCGCGGTATCGGTGGGTGGTTCACAGGACGTGACCGACCAGAACACCGAGGAGACGTTCGAACTCCTGACTGACGCAGGGGTCACGGCGTTCCACGAGCCCAGCGCCGCGTCACACGTCACCGAGCAGACACGGGAAGACGCCGCGTTCATGGCAGTGCCGGAAGTGCTCAACGGTGACAGCCAGGCGCTGGTCGGCACGCTCGGCGAGGGACTGGAGCACGTTCGGGAGGATCTGGGACCGGAGATCGTCGAAGGGACGCTCGGGTTCTCCTTGAACGGCCTGTTCGGCGACACACTCGGCGACCTGGCAGCAGCGTGGCTGATGAAAGAAGCCGTGTTCGAGGCCTACATCATCATGAACACCGACAGCGCGGCAGCACGCGAGGCGAACGTCTCGGAGGAGGACCTCCTCACCCCACGCGAGGCGAAACAGCACGCGCTGGCCGCCGAGTACCACCTCGAAAGCGAGCTGATCTACCTGGAGTACTCGGGCACGTTCGGCGGCGACGAGGCCGTCGAGATCCTCGAGGCGATCGACGACGCCGTCTCCTGGTCCCGGATCTGGTACGGCGGCGGCCTCGACAACCGCGAGAACGCAGAGGCCGTGATCCAGGCCGGCGCGGACGCTGTCGTCGTCGGCAACGTGTTCCACGAGATCGCTGACCTCGAAGCCGACCTCGTGTCGGAGGCACTCGACGAGTTCGACCCCGGGGCGGAGGTCGACAGAGACCGCCTCCGGGAGTGGGTCGAGGAGACCGTGGATGTTGAGGAGACGAGTGCTGTACAGTACCTCTCGACGATCCCGGAGCTGCCCGAGCCAGAAGCGCGGGCGACGCGCTACCTCGCGACGGGGATCGAAACCGTCCTCGCGATCGAGGGGATTGCTGCGGAGCTCGAGGATCCCACGCCGGCGGCGATCAGGGAGGCCGTCGACGAGTCGGTCCCCGGTGAAGACGCCCTCGCGGACGTGCTCGACGGCGACACCGCCCCGGTCGCCCGACAGATCGCCGTCGGGCTGCTCGCCGACCGGTTCGACCTGTCGGCGGAGGACTCGTTCGTCGGCAGGCATATCGGAGTCGACTTCTGATGGGGTCGTGATCCGCCGGTCGCCGGCGGCTATCCGGTTACGCTGGTCCGTCCGGCAGCGGTCCGTACGCTGAGCACGCGGAGGCGGCCAGCGACGAGGCCGAAAAGGAGGCCCGTGAAGTGGGCGATCAGTGCGACGCCCGGTGCGGCGGTGAGGAGCGTCACCGCAGCAGCAACGGCGACGAACATGAGGATCGTGACCCAGCGGGGGACCGGGATTCTCTTGGCCACTCCCGAGGACAGCCGGTTGCCCGCCAGGAGGTAGCCCAGGAGGGCGAACACCGCGCCGCTGGCGCCGAGGACCCCGGCGGTCGGTTCGGCCGGGACGAACGGGAAGCCAGCGAGCGCGTCACTGACCATGATCTGTGCGACACCGGCGAGCGCCCCGCTGAGGATGAAAAACAGGTGAAACCGGAGCCTGGTGGTCGCACGCGCGACCGGCCAGCCAAACAGGACGAGCGCGACCGCGTTCGAGACGAGGTGTCCGACCCCGCTGTGGGCGTACACACTGGTCACGACTGTCCAGGGGTTCTCGGTCACGGGCGGCGAGAGGACGAACAGCACCCCGACCAGGTCCGCGAACGCCGTGACGAGCTGGGCGGCGAAGACGAGCAGGAACACGGTCAGCACCTCGAATATCGGGCTGCCCGATTCATCGGCCATACATGAGAGAAGGACCGACCCCATAATGAGCCTGTTGCCCAGTTTCGCCGTCCAGACGGCTGGGCAGCTCACCGGCGAGAGAGACAGAGAGCCCGGTCCCGGTTGCTGATACTGAAACCAACTTTGATTAGTCAGCGTATCGAAGCTCTGGCGAGGGAAGACGATGGATATCGCTGACATAGCCACTCCTGACTACGTGGAGATTGATGCCGACAAGCGACTCTCGAAAGTCCGATCGATTTTCGAGCGGGAGAACCCCAAGGGCATAATCGTCACCGAGGACGGCGAGTATGCCGGCATCATCAACCAGAAACAGCTCCTACAGTCCCACATCCAGGACGACACGAAGGTCCGAGGGTTGATCCGGTCGGCCCCGCGGGTCAGCCGGCACGACGACGTGCGGGAGGTCGCACGGGTCCTGGTCGAGAGCGGTGCCAAAATCGCCCCGGTGTTCGAGGGCGACGCCCTCTGGGGTGTCGTCTCAGAGGACGCCATCCTGGCGGCGGTCCTCGAGAACCTCGACGCCCTCGACGTCTCCGAGATTTACACGGACGACGTCGTGACCGTGACCACCGACACGAGCATCGGGACGGTGATCAACCGTCTCCGCGAGCACGGCATCTCGCGGCTCCCGGTGCTGGGCGACGACGGCCGGCTCACCGGCGTGGTCACCACACACGACATCGCAGACTTCGCAGTCCGCAACATGGAACGCCAGCAGAAGGGCGACCGTTCGGGCGACATCGACCGGATTCTCGACATCCGCGTCTACGACATCATGAACAGCCCCGTGGCGACCACGACGCCGGACGAGTCGGTGCGTACGGCCGTCTCCCGGATGCTCGACGAGGACTACGCCGGTCTGGTGGTCACGCCCGAGGACGACGACGGCACCGTCGCCGGGATCATCACCAAAACGGACGTGATGCGGGCGCTGACGTTCACCGAGCGCGAGCACCTCGACGTCCAGATCACGAACATCAAGCTGCTCGACACGATCACCCGTGACGAGATCCGCCAGGAGATTGCGGGCGTCTCGGGGAAGTACCAGCAGATGCACGTCGAGCACGCTCACGTGCGCTTTCACAAACACAAAGAACGGCTCCGCGGGACGCCGCTGATCCAGTGCCAGATCCGCCTGCGGACCAACCGCGGACAGGTGGCCGGCTCCGGCGAGGGCTACGGTGCCGACACCGCGTTCCGCGTCGCGCTCGACAAGCTGGAACGGCGTGTCCTCGAACTCAAGGGTGTCCGCGCCGACGAGGAGTACCGGGGACAGCTCCTCAGGAAGCTCGGCGAACTATAGAGGTATACAGCTGGACGTGATTTATTCAAGATAGACCTCCGCGTTGAGGCCTTAGACTGCCCAAACCAGTAGTGTGAGGGCGCTCTGGCTTGACAGAGTCACGTCCGGCTGGATAGGTCTCCACGTCAGACGCCCGCTGCTTTCTCCGCTTCGACCTGGACAATGTAGGACCGGTCGTCGGCGTACGCGGCCGCAGCCTCGAGTGCGCGCCCGGTCCCGATCTGGTTGAGTGCCCAGGCCGCGCTCGCACGGACAGTGTCGTCCTCGTCCTCGGCGAGCACGTCGCCGAGCGGCTCGATTGCGCGGGTATCACCGATCATCCCGAGCGCCCGGGCCGCAGCTGAACGAACCGTCGCCTTGTCGGCGGCCAGCCGCTGAGCGACCGGCTCGGCCGACTCCTCGCTGCCGATCGCACCCAGCGCCCGGAGGCAGGTCACCTCGAGTTCCACGTTGCCGCCGCCGAGGAAGTCATGGAGGGTGTCACAGGCCCGCTCGTCGCCGATCCGCCCCAGAATCCGGATGGGCTGTTCGTTCCGGCTCTGTGCCAGCCCGTGGACCTGGTCGTAGGCCTCCTCGGGCGCCCCGTGCTCGATGGCGTCGAGGATGTTGTCCTGCATGAACTCGGAGTCGAGCTTCTCCATGGCGCTCAGGATCGGCCCGAACTCGCCGGCCTTCTCGTAGGTCTTGATCGCGGCCCACTCGGGCGGGAAGTCCTTCTGGTTCTCGGGGGTCAGCACGTCGTAAAACCCCTCGCGGCGGAGCTGTTCGCGGATCTCCAGGTCGCTCCAGACCTGTGCGTCCTCGAGGTCCGAGGAGAGGGTCTCTGTGGCCACTAGCAGCGAGTCGATCTGTTCTGCGTCCTCGTCCGGATCCAGGTCTGTGTCACCGATGGCGTCCCGGATCTCGGCCAGTGTTACCGCAGCGTCGGCAGCGTCGGCCGCGTCGTACGCGAACGTCTCGCCGAGCGTCTCCCCCGCAGCGTCGGCGTATCCTCCGACGGCCTCGACGACCGACGTGTCGCCCTCCTCGGTCCACTCGCTCGATTCGACCGTCGAGACGGCGCCCCCGAGTTCGTCCGTGATGTCCTCGACGTAGGGGCCGCGCTGGTCCTCGATATCCCCGCGAAGGTCCGAGAGCCGATCCTCGAACTCGTCGCGGGGGTTCTCTTCTTCCTCCTCGTCCTCGTCCTCGGCTTCGCCCTCCTCGTCTTCGATCTCGACGGCGAACACGGCCCCTTCCAGGTCGGCCTCGATCGCGTCGAGTGTTTCCTCAACCCTGTCGAGGTCGTCCTCGGTTTCGGCGCGTTCGACCGCGTCGGCAGCCTCGTCTAGGCGCTCCGCAAACGGCTCCGGATCGTCCGGATCGGGCTGCTCGCCGCCCTCCTCGGGCGCCTCCGTCGATCCCTCGTCGGGTTCGTCGTCCCCGTTGCTCATGTCTTAGGGGTCGACTGTTCGCGTCAAATGCGTTTTCATTGGCGGCCGGCCCTCCCGTCCGCCGGACTGTCCCGCACGCCGAACCGGCGTCAGGCGCTGTTGTCGGCGATGGATTTAGCAGGCGCCGGAAGAAAGCAGGGGTGTGGACGAACACACCCGCGATCAGCCGGTCGATCCGTCCGATGGACACCCGGCGGAGAACAGATCCTCGGGTGAGAGAACCGGGTTCGAGCGGTCTGTACTGTGCGTATGAACGACCATACACGGGACCCCTCGGTAGCCCCACCGACGTCAGGCGACCCGACCGGGTGGCAACGACACCGCGGCGTGTCGAACGGCTGGGAGCACGGAACCCTCCGGCGGGCGGTGATCCACGGCGTCCGGCTGTACAACTCGGGTGCGTTTCACGAATCCCACGACTGTTTCGAGGCAGAGTGGTACAACTACGGGAGCGGAACCACCGAAAGTGCCTTTCTTCATGGAATGGTCCAGGTTGCGGCGGGCGCGTACAAACACTTCGACTTCGGGAACGACGACGGTATGCGCAGCCTCTTCGAGACGGCGTTACAGTATCTCCACGGCGTCCCGAACGACTACTACGGTGTCGACGTTCTCGGCGTACGGACCACGCTCTCGAACGCGCTTGATGACCCAACCATGTTAGACGGGTGGCAGATCGAACTAGATGGGGAGCATCCGGAAGCGAGGCCGCCGGACTACGAACACGCTGAAAGCATCGAATGATACGGTCGTGTGTGACTCTGTACCAGAGGGAGACTACGTCTCCCAGGCAGCCGGGCTTGGCCCGACGACGCTATGGAGTCGCGCATTGGGCGTTTCAACCTACGAAACCGCCGATACTGGGACCCAGTACGAAAAATACTCACGCACGACCGTATGAGTTCAACACTGGGCCACGGCCCAGTGGGTCGGGGACAGGACGGGAAGCCGGGGATCACCCGGGTGCGCAAGCCGCTGTGCGGTCCCAGCTGGGCTAGATAAGGCCTTTACCCTGGAGTTCGCGGGCGATGATATTCTTCTGGATCTCGGTGGTACCCTCGTAGATCTGGGTGATCTTCGCGTCGCGGTAGAGTCGTTCGACGTCGAAGTCGTCGACGTAGCCCGCGCCGCCGTGGATCTGGATCGCCTCGTCGGCGACGTCAACGGCGATCCGGGAGCCGTACTCCTTGGCCATCGAGGCCAGCATGGTCAGATCCTCCGTGTTGCCTGTGTCTTCACACCAGGCCGACTTGTAGGTCAGCAGGCGCGCGGCCTCGATCTTCGTGAACATGTCCGCGAGCTTGTGCTGGATGGCCTGGAACTCGCCGATTGGCTGGCCGAACTGCTCGCGCTCCTCTGCGTACTGCAGGGCGCGCTCGGCGGCCCCGCGGGCGATGCCGACTCCCTGGGCGGCGACCGCGGTCCGCGTCTCGTCGAAGAACTGCATCTGCTGGAGGAAGCCCGCGCCGCGGTTGCCGATGAGGTTCTCTTCGGGCACGCGCACGTCGTCGAGGATCAGCTCGGCGGTGTCGGAGGCACGAATACCGAGCTTGCCGGTGATCTTCTCGGCGGTGAACCCGTCGCGGTCGGTTTCGACGACGATCTGCGAGAAGCCGTTGTACCGTCCCTGTGCGTCGGGATCGGTCTGGCACAGCATCACCACGTAGTCCGCGACGCTGCCGTTGGTGATCCACATCTTCTGCCCGTTGATCACCCACTCGTCGCCGTCCTGCGAAGCCTCCGGCTCCGTAGAGCTCACCGAACTCTGCTCGGAGGTATCCTTCTCCGCCCGGGTAGAAATAGCGGAGACGTCCGAGCCGGCGTGGGGCTCGCTGATCGCCGCGCCGGTGATCGCGTCGCCTCGGGCGACGGGTTCGAGGAACCGCTCTTTCTGTTCCTCGGTGCCGTGGCCGACGATCGCCTCGGTCCCGAAAGAGGTCGAGAGCACCGACAGCCCGATGCCGGGGTCAGCAGCGAACAGCTCCTCGGTGATGATCATCATGTCCACCGTCGAGTAGTCGGCGCCGCCGTACTCCAGCGGGATGCTCGCGCCGGTCAGCCCCATCTCCGCAGCCTTCTCTACGACCTCGTGGGGGTACTTCTCTTTCCTGTCGTACTCGCTCGCGACCGGCTTGATCTCGTTTTCGGCGAACTTGCGCACCTCGTCTTTGATCTGTTCCTGTTCCGCTGAGAGCCCGAACTCCATGTCCTGGCTCACGACCGCAAGCGTCATAACCGTTTTCGCACGAATTGAAAGTTTACAACAGTTTCCCGGCGGCCAAAAGACAACGTTGAAATCTCGCCCGGGAGTGGACACGAACTGAATCATGGAACCCGACGATATCGAACAGATCACTGTTCTCGGTGCCGGCACGATGGGCCACGGGATCGCCGAAGTGGCGGCGCTCGCGGGCTATGAAGTAACGCTGCGGGACATCAACGAGGAGCTCGTCTCAGAGGGGTACGACCAGATCGAGTGGAGCCTCGACAAACTCGCGGAGAAGGACCGGATTAGTGAGGAGGCGCGCGACGCTGCCGCCGAGCGGATCACGCCGCTCGTCGACCTCGAAACTGCCGTCCAGGATGCCGACGTGGTCGTCGAGGCGATTGTCGAGGATATGGACATCAAACAGGAGGTCTACGAGGAACTCGACGAGTACGCGCCCGAGCGGACCATCTTCGCCTCGAACACCTCCAGCCTCTCAATCACCGGGCTCTCGGAGGTCACCGACCGCCCCGGGCAGTTCTGCGGGATGCACTTTTTCAACCCGCCGGTCCGGATGGAGCTAGTCGAGGTCATCAGCGGCGAACACACCAGCGAGGAGACAGTAGACACCGCTGTTGCACTCGCCGAGTCGCTGGACAAGACGCCGGTCCGTGTCCGGAAGGATCGCCCCGGATTCGTCGTCAACCGGGTTCTCGTCCCGCTGATGAACGAGGCCTGCTGGATTGTCGAGGAGGATGTCGCCACCATCGCCGAGGTCGACTCGACCACGAAGTACGACATCGGGCTGCCGATGGGCTCGTTCGAACTCGGCGACTTGACAGGCAACGACGTTATCCTGCACGTGCTCGAGTACATGCACGACGTGCTCGGGACGGCCTACGAGCCCTGCCCGCTGCTGGAGCGGACGGTCGAGAACGACGACCTCGGCAAGAAGACGGGGAAGGGGTTTTACGACTACGAGAACGGCGGCGTCGACATCCCGACCGACGCCGCACGGGAGGACGTCAGAGAGCGCCTGCTCGCGGTGCTGGCAAACGAGACGGGCAAGCTCCTCGAGGAGGATGTCGCACCCGTCGAGGATATCGACGAGGCGGTAACGCTCGGGGCGGCCTTCCCGAAGGGCCCGGGCAGGCTCTGTGACGAGGCCGGCCTCGACTCGATTGTCGACACTCTGGCGGACCTCCAGGAGCGGGTCGACGCCGAGCGCTACGCAGTCTCGGACGGTCTCCGCGAGGCCGCCGAGGAGGGGGGCTTCTACGGCGGTGACGAGGAGGAGACGGTCGATTTCGAGACGGTTCGCGTCGAGAAGCCGGGCGGGATGGTCGGTCACATCGTGCTCGATCGGCCCCAGCAGATGAACACCGTCACCCCGGAGATGCTCGAAGAGTTCGCCGCTGCTGTCGACGTCCTCGAGGACGACGACGAGGTCCGCGCGATCCTCGTCACCGGCACGGGTGACCGTGCGTTCAGCGCCGGCGCCGACGCAGTAGGGATGGCCGGGCAGGCCAACCCCATCGACGCGATCAAGCTCTCGCGGACGGGACAGGACGCCTGGGGCAGACTCGAGGAGTCCGCGATGCCCACGGTCGTCGGGATCGACGGCTACGCGCTGGGCGGCGGGATGGAGCTGGCGACCTGTGCGGATATGCGCGTCGCCACCGAGCGCTCGACGTTCGGCCAGCCGGAGTTCGACCTCGGCCTGCTCCCCGGCTGGGGCGGCACACAGCGGCTGGCACGCCTCATTGGTGAGAGCCGTGCCCGCGAGATTATCTTCACGGCCGACCACTACGACGCCGAAACGATGCACGACTGGGGCTTTGTCAACCGCCTCGTCGGCAACGACGAACTCGAGGAGGAGGCGCTGGAACTGGCCGAGAACCTGGCCGCCGGCCCGCCGCTCGCGATGGAGTACGCGAAGAAGGATGCTCGCTGGCCGCGACGACATCGACGCCGGCCTCGAGGTCGAGGCACAGGCGTTCGGCCACGTCATCCACACCGACGACGTGATGGAGGGGATCTCCAAGCTCCAGAGCGACGAGGACCCCGAGTTCGAGGGCAAGTAGCCGTCTTCGGGTCGGGTCCGGGCAACTGAGAGAGGCAGAGGGGCGTGAGGAACCAGACGCCAGTCCGGTGACAAGCGGTGCGAGGTCGGAGCGAAGCGAGACCTCGAAACGTGAGCGGGAAGCGGAGCGACCCGTGAGCGGCCCGAACAACGCGGAATCACCCGTTCAATACTGCCGGGAGAAAATCCGCCGGATTTTCGCCCGCCAGTATCAGTACTTCGCCTCGGCGCCGGTAATCTCGTAGACCTCGTCCATGAGCGAGTCGCGACGGTCGCGCCACTCGTCGAACCCGTCGGGGGTTGTCGGGTACTCGTCGTAGATTTCCTTCAGGTCCGAGGCGAGCTTGCTCACTTTGTAGGCTTCACGGAGGGTACTCCAGTGGCCGCGGGTCTTGAACGCCGTCGTGAGGCCCGTAGTGATCTTCTCCGTCAGCGAGAGCGACGCCTCGCCTTTCTTCCCCATGAGGTCGATGATCATCTCGCCGGGCAGCGCCGTGATGATGTCGGTCAGCTCGTCCATCTCCTGTGCGGAGCCGAAGATGTTGTACAGGTCCATCGCCGCGAAGCGCTTGCCGAAGTCGGTCTGTACCTCGTGGTTGTACTCCCAGAGTGCCGACTCGTCGACTGACCCGTCGGAGATAGCCTCGAGGGCAACCGTAGCGGCCCAGTGGCCGGCCTTCGCCGCTCCGGGGATGCCGCCGCCGGTTGTCGGGTTGACGTGGCCGGCAGCGTCGCCGACCGACATGAAACCCGGCGCGACTGCCGAGTCGTACGGCCGCCGGGTCGGGAGCGCGGCACCGAGCTTGTCCTTGACCTCCGCGTTGCGGAACTCCGGCCGGTCCTCGAGGTCGCGTTTGAGCACGTCCACCAGCTGCATCGGCGGCTTGTTCATCTGGAAGCCCAGCCCGGCGTTGATCTCCTGCTCCGTCCGTGGGAAGTACCAGAGGTACCCCAGCTCCTCGGTCGGCTTGAACACGATTGCGTCGTCGTACTCTACGGGCTGTTCGGTCTCGATGACCTCGCGGTAGGCCGAACAGAACTGGGAGTAGTCGACGTTCGTGTCGTAGGTCGTCCCCTCGAAGTCAACCTTGTCCTGTAGCAGGGACAGTGCTCCCGCGGCGTCGATGACTATGTCGGCCTCGTACTCGATGGGATCACCCTCGCGAATCCCAGTGACGCCGGTCACTCTGCCGTTCTGCGTGACGTCCTTGACCACGGTGTCGAAGTGGACGTCGGCCCCGACTCGCTCGGCCTCCTCCAGTAACACCTCGCCGTACCGCTTTCTGTCGACGACCGCCCCTGTTTCCCCTTTGAACGGGATGTCGTAGTTCTCCCCTTTCGGGTTCATGAACATTGCGCGCTCGATGTTCTCGTTGGTGAACGACTCTGCGCGGAGGTACTCCCGGTCGATCACGTCCGGGAACGTGCTCTTGCCTTTGATTGCGTCGCCGCAGGCGATGTGTCCCCCATCCTCCTCACTTTTGCGCTCCAGAAGTGCAACGTCGAACCCTTCTCCCGCCGCTGTCGCCGCAGCGAAACAGCCGGCTGTGCCGCCGCCGACGACGACCATATCGCGGGTTTCGGTTGTCATCGTTCCAGGATTGCAGTCTACTCCGTAAAAAACCTGTACATGTGTCCCGTCCAGAGAAACGTCTCGGTCCGCTACCGTCCGGATCGGACCGCAACCGACAGGATAAACAGGGCGGGGGGTCCACAGATGATCAGATGCTCCGGCGGACCGCAGGGTGGCTGGCACGCATCGGGCCGCTCCCAACGTCACTCCGTGCGGTGTTGGGTTACTACGCCCACTCGGGGGTATTCGATTACAGCAGCCTGGGGCTGAAGCGGCGCACCGATGAGACGGTCGAGGGGATGATCGACGACGCGTTCGCCGCGGTTGAGGCGGCGGTCGCCGAGGCCTTCGGCTACGGCTACGTCGTCTTCGAGTACGACACGAAGCTCGTGTTGCCGGCGAAACTCACGCTGGGGTACCTCTACCGCGAACTGCCGCCGACCGAGCACGGCCGGGCGGAGGAGATGACCCGGCTGGCTGTCGAGGCGCTGCTCGACGGCGACATGCGCGACGCCCTGAACGACGACGAGTTCGCGGACTTCGAGGTCGACTTCGAGACGGACGAGGATGACCGCAGACAGATTGCCGGGATCGGTCAGGAGGTCCTCCAGGCGCGCGTCGAGGAGCGGTTCAGCCGCTACACCGAGGCTGTCCGTGATTCCTACGACTGGGCAGTCGAGGTCTCGGAGCGCCACCAGGCCCAGGATCCGGCGTTCCGCGAGCTGATGACCCGGGCACAACAAGGAAACGAAACGGCGCTCGAAGAGATCAAGGCCACCTACAAGTACGCCGACTTCGACGAGCCGCCGGCGCTGTTCACGGACGAGGAACTCGATCTGGCGTACCTGAAGACACAGTACGACCGCGTCGGCGTCATCTACGACGCCATGATCGAGATGTACCGAGCGGCCGACCTGCCAGTCGAGCCTGCGTTCCATCGGTCGATCGTGCTGGCGATCATCGGCGCACAGATCTGGCTCGACGACGTCGACGACTACCGCGCCGACATGGCCAACGGCCAGCTGACGCCCGTCACCGCTGAGTACCTGCTCGCCGACGACGAGCGCGACGCCTACCCGTCGATCGTCGACATCGGCGAGTCGTACCTCGACAGCGCGCGCGAGCAGGCGACAGCCGCGGACTCGCCGCTGACCGGCATCGCGACCGAGTACATCTACCGGGACGGCACTCCCGAGGACCTTCCCGGCAGCGGGGAGTGATACGGTCGTGCGTGAGTAGTTTCAACACTGGGTCCCGATACCGGCTGCTTCGCGGTCTGACACGCCCAACGCGCGACTCCATAGCGTCGTCGGGCCAAGCCCGACTGCCTGGGAGACGTAGTCTCCCTCTGGTACAGAGTCACGCACGACCGTATCAGTCTTCGGTCCTCACTGCCGTTTCTTGCCGCGCCGCGCCGACACCGGCGCCCGGTCCTCGAAGGACTGCTCGCAGCTGGGACAGAGGCCCTCCTCGAAGAAGATTCTCGGGCCCTCACGCGTCTCTGGATCCCACCGTACACGGTAGCCACAGTTGTCACAACGGGTTGTCTGTCGAGCCATATGCTACGTTCATGCGGGGACTCGTATAAGTGTACTCTCCTCACACGCCTCGCCTGCTCGCGGCTCGCTGTCAGTCGTCAAGCGTCGCCTCGGTATCGATCCCGTAGACGCGGGCCGGTGTGTCGACGTGGGCCCTCCGGAGGGCGTCCCCGTACCCGTCCTCGCGGAGCCACCGGACGCGTCGCGGGACGGTCCGCGGGCCGAGCACCGCGCCCGGACGGTCGGGATCGTCGAGGAAGTCAGTCTCCATCAGGAACGGCTCCTCGCCAGCGGCGGCGTCACGGAGGGCGTCCTTGTTCGAGATAACGCTGGGGACCGGCCCCTCGACCAGTCCGCCCGAATAGTGTTTGACCACACGCTCGCCCGGCAATCCCCGGTCCTCGGCCCACTCTGCAACCTCGCCGAAATCGTCGCCGCTCTCGGTGTGGAGCTGGACGGCACAGCCGGTCTCGGACCCGAGTTCGAAGGCGTACCGCATCACGTCGTTCGAGGCCTCCCAGACCGCGTCGTCGACGTCGTAGTGTGGTCGGCCGGACTTGATCGCCAGCGCCGGCCCATCGGCGACGTACTCCGCGGCGACCTCCAGTCCGGCCTGCATCAGGTCGCGGGCCTTCGCGGGCGCGTAACCATTGTCAACGAGCTGCGAGACGAGAGCGGGGTGGACCCCCAGCACTGGCCACGCGCGCCCGTCGAGGACCTCCGTCGCCCGCTTGACGGCGTCGCAGGTGATCTCGAACGTCTCGCGGAACGCGTCGACGTCCCCGACCGAGTCGACCAGATACCACGACGGCTTGTTGAGCACGAGCAGGTGGGTCCCGCCCGCCTCGGCGAACTCCTCGGCCGCATCAACCCCTCGGCCGTTGACCGGGTCGAGGTGGAGGTGGTTGTCCAGAACCGGCGCCTCACTCATGCGACGGTGTCGGTGTGCGTGCCGCAAAAACCGTTCGTCTCGTGACTGGTGCGGTACTCGGCCAGTGGTCACCGTGTGTCGGTCACTCCGATTCGTCGCCGGCGGCCCTGAGAAACACCGCCAAGATGACCAACGACAGTACGTCCCTACGCATCGCAATCCGGTCGGCGACACTGGGACACGAAGGGGGCAACACTTGCTCCGGAAGCAACGGGATTGCCACCACGGCACACACGTAGCGTATGAGCACGATAGATGCAGACACCACGATGGTCATCGCGGGCGTGATACTCAGTCCCACTGCCGCGCTGGAGCTGTACCCGGCATTAAAAGAGAGTCGAACGGCCAAAGCCGACGGCCGATAGCGTCGCCCCGACGTGCCGGTGTCGTCACTCCCCGTTACTCCGAGTGACTGTCGATTCGGACGAGCATCTTAATCGCCTCACGTTCGTCCATCGCCCGGTATCCCGCGGACACGCCGTCGAGGGCGACCGTCTTGGTAAGCTCCCGAAGAACTGCGCTACCCCGAGTGGCGCATCTCTTTAGGGAGACGTCCGGCAGTATCAGCAGCCCTCACAGTCACAGTACTGCTCACACACCGGGTTCTCACAGTCCGGGGTCCGCGCTGTGCAGTGTATGCGGCCGTGACGGATCAACAGCACGTGCATCGGGTAGGTCAGCTCGTCGGGAACGAGCTCGCCTAGCACGTCGTGTGCGCGCTGGTTGGTCGCACCGTCGGGAACAAGGCCGAACCGTTTCGAGACACGCTCGACGTGCGTGTCGACGGCCATCGTCGGCTTCCCGAAGTGGAAGCTCAGTACGACGCTTGCGGTCTTGGGACCCACACCTTTGATGTCGGTGAGCCAGCTTTTAGCCTCGTCGGTCGCCATCGCATCAAGGAAGGCCAGCGAGTACGCCCCGCCGGTCTCCTCACGGATCGCCCGGAGAGCCCGCTGGATGCGTGCCGACTTCTGGTCTGGCAGGCCGGCCACGCGGATTGTTTCCGCGAGTTCGTTCTGCTCGGCGGCCTCGATCTCCGCGAACGTTTCGTACCGGTCGAACAGGCTGTCGGCGGCCCGTCGGGTGTTCTCGTCGGCGACGTTCTGTGAGAGAATTGTCGTCAGCAGCTGCCGAACCCCTTCCCCGGGCTCGGCGTCGGGGTCTGCCCCGTGAGATTCCTCGCGGTCGACCGGCTCGTACAGCGAGACGAGTTCCTGGTGTAGCTGCCGAACACGTCGTTCCGTCCACTCCTGGTCAGTGGCCATGTCTTTTGACATGGACTGGAACCGTTTGAACCCGACGAGAGCGGGACAACTGTCGGGTCAAAACGATGTCGCCGTTGGCTCGTGCCGACCGACACCCGCGTGTTGTTGCACGGCCTCGGCCCGGCGGCTCTCGCAGCCGTAGTGGTCTGTCTCCGGGCGGCGTGGATGATGACCGGTACGCCCTCCGGATCACAGTCCCGCAGTCACTGGCTGGCAAAGACAGCGTCGAGCTGTGACCTGCCCGGCAGGTTGGTCGCCCGCAGAGCATTTTACTCCCGACCCCCATTCACAACAGTTAACGCGCCGGGGAGCCCCACTCAAACCATGACAACGGCCGCGGACCTCCTCCTCACGAACGGTCGCATCTACCCACTCACAGACGGTCACGACCCCAGGGACGACGAACCTGTGGAGGCGGTCGCAGTCCGGGACGGCCGGATCATCCGCCTGGACTCCGCCTACGAGGTCGAGTTCCTGGCGGGCGTCGAGGCCGAGGTGATCGACCTCGAAGGGCGGACTCTCCTCCCGGGGTTCGTCGACGCCCACACCCACATGGAGGTTATCGGGCAGTACGAGCGCGAGGGCGACCTCACCGGCGCCGACTCCCCCGAGGCGTGCCTCGACCGTCTCCGCTCCCTCCCGGAGGGCCGCGAGAACGATGGAGGGCACGACGAGGAGTGGCTCCTCGGTTTCGGCTACGACGAGAGCACATGGGACGGCGACTACCTCACCCGCGACCAGCTCGACGAGGTGAGCACCGACCGGCCGGTCGTCGCCTACCGCGAGGACATGCACGTCGCGTCTGTCAACAGCGTCGTCCTCGATCGCCTCCGCGACGAGATGCCCGAGGGCGACGTCCGCACGGCCGGCGGCGAGCCGACCGGCGTGCTCGTCGAGGACGCCGTCACCGCCGTCAGGGACGCCACGGGCGCCGACCCAGACCGGACCCGCGAGTACCTGCTCGCAGCACAGGCCTACGCCAACCGCCGCGGCGTGACCGCCGTCCACGACATGGTCCGCAACTCCCACGCGCCCCGGGTCTACCGCGACCTCGACTCCGCGGGGCAGCTCACGCTCAGAGTCCGCATCAACTACTGGCGGGATCACCTCGACACCGTCCTCGAAACGGGGCTACGGACTAACCACGGCAGCGGCCGCGTACGGGTGGGTGGGATCAAGACGTTCACCGACGGCAGCATCGGCGGCCGCACCGCACGGCTCTCGGAGCCCTACGCCGACGCCGGCGCGGGCGACGCGCCGGTCGACGAGCGCGGCGGCTGGGTTGTCGACCCCGGAACGGTCGCCGACCTTGTCGAACGCGTCGACGGCGCCGGCCTCCAGATGACCGCCCACGCCATCGGCGACGAAGCCATCGCGGCGACGCTCGACGCCTACGAGGGAGCCGACGGCCAGCGCCACCGGATCGAGCACGCAGAGGTGCTCACCGACGAGTTGATCGACCGCCTCGCCGCCGCCGACGTCGTCGTCTCGGTCCAGCCCAACTTCCTGAAGTGGACCCGCGAAGACGGCCTCTACGCCGACCGCCTGGGCGACGAGCGCCGTCTCGACTCGAACCGCTTCGGCGCGCTCCAGGACGCCGGCGCGACGCTCGCGTTCGGCAGCGACTGCATGCCCCTCGATCCGCTGTTCGGTATCGACCAGGTCGTCGACGCGCCCGCACACGAACAACAGCTGTCGGTGACCGAGTCAGTACGGGCCTACACCGCCGGCAGTGCGTACGCAGGGTTCGACGAAGACCGTCTCGGAACCATCGAGGTCGGCAAGTGCGCCGACTTCGCCGTCCTCGACGAGTCTCCGTGGGAAACCAACGACGTCGCCGGAATTGACGTCGAGATGACCGTCGTCGGCGGTGACATCGTCTACGACGGGCGCGAGGCGTAGCGGACTCGACGTGTCTACGACGGGCGCGAGGCGTGGCTGACCGCAGGTAGAACAGCGCGGCAGGGGCAAGATCCGTCTGATACGGACCGCTGTGGTCCCGCGTACCGGAACAGACTCCGATCAGAGCACCACGCGCTTTACGTCCAGCCCCGTCGCGCGCCGCACGACCGCCTGTACTGGATCGACCGCCCCGGCCAGATTGTCCGACTCGCCGTCCAGGACAGCCAGTGCCCCCCGCTTTCCCGGGCTGATGACGCCGCAGTCGAGGTCGACCACCCCGGCGCCCGCTGTTGTTGCCATCCCTAGCACCTCCCGGGCGGTCACGTCGAAGGTTTTGGCCGTGTAGGCCATCTCCCGGAACATCGACGGCGGATTGAGCATGACGTTGTCTGTCCCGAGAGCGACGGTCGTGTGGTCGAGCAGTTCCCGGATCGGTGGCCGTCCGACGTCGAGAACGTTGTTCGCACGGGGACAGACAGCAACGGGGATCGACTGGTCGGCAACCCGGTCGAGGTGTTCCCGCTCGGCGTGGACCATGTGGACGAGCAGGTCGGGCTCCAGCTCGATCGCGGGGTGGATGTCGGTCGCGTCCGGTTCGCCGGCGTGGATTGCAAAGGGGACTCCGGCCTCCCGGGTCGCCCCACGCTGTGTGGCGAAGTCGTCGTCGTTCGCGCCACTCGCCCCGAACCCGTCGGCCACATCGAGCACGGACTCGTCCTCGCTCCCGAAGATGAACGGGTCGACGTTCGCCTCCCCCGCCGCCTCCCGGAGCGCGCGGGCACCCGCGACGCCGGACTCGCGGAAGTCGAGGCAGGCTCCCGTCCCCGTCTGCTCCATGAACCTGAGTGACCGACGCATCGCCGCCACGAGGTCGTCCCGGTCGGCGGCTCTCAGCCGTCGGTGTTTCAGACTGTCCGGCGGGGCAACGGCCTCCTCGAGCGACAGGTCGGCGCCGGCCTCCTTGGCGACCGAATCTCCGAGGTGCGTGTGTGCGTTGACAAACGCCGGAAGAATGATGTCCGACGACGCTGTCTCCACCCGGTCTACCGCCTCGATCTGACCGTCGTCGACGACGACCCGTCCACGAACCGGCTCGAACGCCTCCCCGAAGAGAACTGTCCCCTCGAACTGTTCCATACCGAACGGAGTGAGCAGAGAACAGTATAGCTTTTCATTCATACGGATTGTTGTGACCGGTGTCGGGAGTGTCCTCGAAGCATCGATGTCTCGGAATCTGACACTGTCGGACTGTACCGGTCGAGAATCGTCTCTATCGACTTTATCGACAACTCATATCACGGTGACGAAGACGAGGCAGACACGCGGTCGAGCGCGTGCTCGCAGGGGGCACAGCATTGTGTGTCGGGGGGCTCATAGGGTCGTGCGTGATTATTTTCGGCTCCGGTCTCACTCGGCCGATCCCGTTGTTTATGCGCCCCGACACACAACGGGGGAACGAGAGGGAGCCGATGCGGGCAGGCGGGCAGTCGGGTAGCAGGAGCCCGAGACAGCCCGTGGGCGACGGGGACCGTCGACTGCATCCGACACACGCACAGGCCGGTGGTCGAGAACTCAGATGATCCAGGAGAACACCTCCCCGGGAACGGACAGCCCGCTGGCACGCACGATCCTGTTTCTGGTCCACTCGAACCTGCTCATCTCCTTCGCCGCGACCGGGATGGCGGTCGCGACAATGGTACTGGCCGACCTCCGCATCAGGCCTGTCCCGTTGTTTATCGTATTCGCAGTGACGCTGTTCGTCTACTCGTTCAACCGCATTGTAGACGTCGCGGAGGACAAGCGGAACGTCCCGGACCGGGCGGCGTTCGTATCCAGATACGGGAGGCCGCTGCTCGCGGTCGGGGTCGTGCTGTACGCTGCCGCCGCCGTCTTCGTTGCACTGCAGGGAGTCCCCGGTGGGCCGGCGCTGGGGTTGCCGCTCGTGATCGCGTGGCTGTACTCGACGGTCGGACTCAAGCGGATCCTGCTGGTCAAGAACCTGCTTGTCGGACTCTCCTGGGGACTGATCCCGACCGGTGTCGGCGTCTACTATGGAGTGTTCCCGGACGCGAAGCTCCTCTTTTTTGCCGGCTTCACGACCACGGTTCTCACCATCGCAGCCGCCGTGTTCGATATCAAGGACATCGAGGGCGACCGTGCCGAGGACATCCGGACCGTACCCATCGTGGTCGGCCTGGCCTGGACCCGCCGCCTGGCCGCCGGGGCTGCGTCGCTCCTGGGCGTCGTCGTCGTCGGGACTGTCCTGGCGGGCTTCCTCCCCCCTCTCTATCTCGTGCTTGTTGGCTACACCGGCTACGTCGCGGGGTATTCGCTCGTCGCCACGCGGGAGCGGGGTTCGCTCTTCTACGGCTTTGTCATCGACAGCGAGCAGATCTGGCTCGCGCTCGCGTTGCTATGCTACGAGTTTCTACCGCAGCTCGCCTGAGATACTCTGGTTGACGATCGACACCACGACCAGCTGGAACTCGTGGGTATTCCCCTCCAGCTTGTCGCCCGCGAGCCGGCCGCGTTTCGGTCCGTAGCATCCGAGTTGACAACACCTATAACCGTCCTGACCCGGAGATGAGGTATGCGCATCGCCGACCGGCGGCAGGTCGAGGGCGGCCGCGAGCGTCTGACAGTTGTTCCCGAGAGCGTCGACGACCTCTGGCACCTCTCGCACGTGATCGAGCCCGGCGACCAGGTTGCCGGTGACACCACCCGCCGGATCCAGCGCGACGACGAGCAGCTCCGGGATACCGGGGGCGAACGGGAACACATCTGGGCCGAGGTCGGCGTCGAGGATGTCGAGTTCGCCCGGTTCGCCAACCGCCTGCGCGTCGGAGGCGTGATCGAGGACTGCTCCCGCGAGGACCAGCTCGGCCACCACCACACACTCAACGTCGAGGAGCACAGCGAAATCGAGATCGAGAAGCGGCTCAAGCCCGACCAGCGCGAGCGCCTCGAGGAGGCGGTCAAGGCAACCGACACGCCCGACGTCGCCGTTGCTACCGTCGAGGAGGGGCAGGCGTACGTCCACTCGGTCGCCCAGTACGGCACCGAGGAGCGAGCGTCGATCACCGCCCCGACGGGGAAAGGCGAGTACGCCAGGCCGCGGGCGGAGCTGTTCGAGGAACTCGCG
This sequence comes from Halobacteriales archaeon QH_10_65_19, assembly GCA_003022085.1. The sequence goes on from PXQK01000093.1 coordinate 20,503, forward strand.
ACCGTGCTCGGGCGGCTCGACGCCGACGCGATCATCCTCGCCGGCCCGGGCTTCACCAAACGGGATGCCCTCGACTACATCGAGGAGAACCACCGGGAGCTGGCCGACCGTATCACGACCGTCGACACGAGCGGTGTCGGCGACCGCGGGGTCCACGAGGTGCTCAAACGGGGGGCCGTCGAGGACGTCCAGCAGCAGACCCGCATCGCTGCCGAATCAGAGCTGATCGACGAACTCACCGGGCGCATCGCCGAGGGCGCGGAGGTCGCGTACGGCCCCGAGCAGGTCGCCACGGCCGCCGACTACGGCGCGATCGAGCACCTGCTGGTACTGGACGAACGCCTCCGTATCGAGCGTGCCGGCGACGGCGACTGGGATGTCGACGTCGACGACGTCGTCGAGACAGCCGAACAGAAAGGCGGCGAGGTAACGGTGTTCTCGGACGAGTTCGACCCCGGACAGCAGCTCGCAAACCTCGGCGGGATCGCCGCACTACTCCGATATCGTCTCGACTAGTTCACGGGGTGGATTGTCGTCTGACTCCCGGCCGTCGGCCACCGGAACTGTTAATTCCCGCTTCGTGGTACGAGTACACATGTCAGTACGGCCGGCATCGACCGACGATATCGAGGCAGTCCGTACCGTCGCTCGGGACTCGTGGGAAGCCGACTATCCAGAGATCATGAGCCGGGAAACTGTCGACGAGGCGGTCGACCGCTGGTACAGCCCCGAGCAGGTCCACTCCGCAGTCGAGAACCCTCGGATGTTCCTGCTGGTCGCCGAGCACGACACCGAGCCAGTCGGGTTCGTTCACGCCTTCCTGGACGACGACGCCAGTGTTGTACTCCGGCTGTACGTCCACCCAGAGCACCGCGGTGAGAACATCGGCACGAAGCTGTTCGAGGAGATACGCGACCAGTTGTTCGAGCACGGCGTCGAACGGCTCCATGCGATGGTGCTCGCGGCAAACGAGCCCGGAAACAGGTTCTACCAGAGCCTCGGCCTGGAGCGCGTCGACAGCGGAGAGACGACCGCCGGCGGCGAGTCGTTTACCGAACACACGTACGAACTGCAGTCCGAAGGTTGACATCCTCCCCACTAAAGCGTGAGACTGTTGCCTCGAAGTTCCGTAACCGGCGTGGTCGGGTAGCCTCTCTCTGAAACAGAAGAGGAACATTCATACATGGATCGACGCAAACGTCGGCAATGACAGTGATCGAGACGCAGGGGTTGACCAAGCGGTACGGGTCAGTGACTGCAGTGGAGAACCTTTCGGTGCGGATCGACGAGGGCGAGATTTTCGGTTTTCTGGGCCCGAACGGCGCCGGGAAGTCGACGACGATCAACATGCTGCTGGATTTCGTGAGGCCGACCGCCGGCAGCGCCAGGCTGTTCGGCATGAACTGCCAGGAAAAGGGGAAGGCGATCCGACAGCGGATCGGCGTCCTCCCGGAGGGGTACGACGTCTACGGCCGGCTGACCGGCCGCGAACACCTAGAGTTCGTGGTCGAGTCCAAGAACGCAAACGAGGATATCGACGAACTGCTCTCGCGGGTCGGTATCGCCGACGACGCGGGGCGGAAAGCCGGCGACTACTCGAAAGGGATGAAACAGCGGCTCGTGCTCGCGATGGCGCTGGTCGGTGACCCGAACCTCCTGGTTCTGGACGAGCCGACGACAGGGCTGGATCCCAACGGCGCGCGCGAGGTCCGGGGGATCATCCGGGAGGAGAACGACCGCGGGACGACCGTCTTTTTCTCCAGCCACATTCTCGAACAGGTCGAGGCCGTCTGTGACAGGGTTGGTATCCTGCGAGACGGGGAACTCGTCGCCGACGACTCGATCGAGGGACTACGGGCGAACGTGGGCGGCGGCGAGACACTGATCGTCGAGGGTGGTGGCTTCGGCGACGATGTCCTCCGGAACGTCGAGGCGATGGACGGCGTCGCGGGCGTCCAGGTTCGTGCCAACGGGACGGAGCTCGCGGTCAACTGCGACGAAGACATCAACAAGTCGGAGGTGCTCGGCGTGATCGAGGATCTCGGCGCCAGGGTCGGCGACTTCTCGACAGAGGAGGCCTCGCTTGAGGAACTGTTTGCGGCCTACACCACAGACTACGGGAGTGGGAAGGCGTGAGCTGGAGAGCCATCGCCAGGAAGGACGTCAGGGACAGCATCCGCTCGCGGACGCTGATACTGCTTCTGTCCTGGTTTGCCACCGACGGCTCTGCGGAAGGGACATTTCTGGCCGCCGCGGGCTTCACCTTCCTCCTCGGTGTCCTGTTTTTCGTGCCGCTGGCCGGGCTACTGTTGAGCGTCAAGTCTATTGTCCGCGAGCGCAACACGGGGACGATCAACCTGCTGCTCTCCCTCCCCCATACTCGGGGTGAGATGTTGCTGGGCAAGTTCGTCGGCCGGTCGATCGTCATGGCGGCCACGGTCGTCGCCGGGTTCGTCCCGGCGCTACTGTTCATCCTCGTGCAGGTCGACGGGGCACCGGTGTTTGACCTCGTCACGTTCCTGCTCGCAATCAGCGTGTTCGGAGTCATGTGGATCGGCATCGGCATCGGGCTCTCCGCGCTCGTCAACAGCGAAACACAGGCCACAATCACCGGCGTCGTCATCTTCTTCGTGCTGTTTCTCTGGCCGTTTATCCTCGACCAGCTCGGCATCAACCTGCCGAACTTCGCCGCCCGCTTCTGGGTGTTCGCCATCTTCGCGGACCTGTTTTTCCTCCCGACAGTCATCCGGGACGGCAATTTCGCCTTCCCCTCGGTCGTCGAACTCGACGAGATCTTGGTCGAGGAACTCAACGACGTCGCCATCTCCGTGGCACCACACCTGCAGATGTGGTTCGTGACTGTCCTAGTTGTGTTCTGGATCGTCTTCCCGCTTGGGGCCGGCTACTACCGGTTCACGAGTTCGGACCTCTGATCGGTGTCGGGAGAAGACAGACTGCGCCACTGCTGGAGGAATCCCGACGAGAAGGCCGCCTCGCCTATCGCTGCGGGGGTCGGTACGCCGGCGCGTACTACCAGCGCAGTCATACGGTCATTTGGGATTGTTTTCAAGCTGATGTCGTAGTATCGGGCGTTTCACGCCTTGTAACACCGAATGTGTCTCAACATGGCGGTACAGAGTCACGCACGACCGTACGACGGCTGATCGGTCTACGACCGTTCCTCGACGTGTCGCACCCCACTCGCGATCCCGCGGGTGCTCTCGGCCATCTCCGGTCCGGACATCTCGGCCCGCCCGACCGCGAACGCCTTTGGGCCCTCGATGACGACTTCGTCGCCCGGCCGGATCTCCGGCGATGCGTCGATGACCCCCGGCGCCAGCACGGAGCCGTGGGGGACGAACGCGTCGATCTCGACCCGTTTCGTCGGGACGTCGCTGTCGACCCACCGGCGCGCGCCGGCCAGCGTCAGCGAGAGCACGCCGTACTCGGGGACGAGCATCGCCAGTTGCTCGCCGTCGGCCGACAGCGCCCGGAGCTTGGGGTAGACGCTCTCGACGGCCAGGTCCGCGAACAGGTCGTCCCCCGCATCCTCGCCGAACTGGTAGTCGGCGACTGCGCGGATCGTGTTGTGCTGGCGCTCCCGTTTCGAGTACTTGAGTTCCCGGGAGAGCGTCGACGCGAGGTTCGCCAGCGAATCGCCAGCGGTGGGGTGGCCCTCGACGGTGTACTCGAAGTCCAGCCCCAGCGACGACTCGACGCGCTCGCAGATCTCCCGGTACCCCTCCTCGGGGACGTGCGTGACGATTCTGGGATAGTCGTTCCGTTCGAGATATGCCTCCAGCACGGTCGCGACGAACTCGATCTCGGCCGCGGACCACCGGCCCGTCACCGCGGTGTCGTACTGCTGTGCCGGGTAGGTGAGTTCGAGTTCCTGCGGGACGACGCCGATCGGCGAGGTCATCGACACCAGGTGCGCGCGGTACTGGATCGCGTCGTGGAACTG
>PXQK01000094.1 GCA_003022085.1 Halobacteriales archaeon QH_10_65_19
GGCGAACCCGCCCGTTTCGACGCGGTCGCCGACCTTCGGTGCACGTCCAAGTTGATCGAGCACCAGCCCGGCGATCGTCTCCGTGCTCCCGGAGTCGAATGCGACGTCGAGGTCGTCGTTGACCCGCGAGATGGGGACGCCACCGTCGATGGCGTAGCTCCCGTCGGCGATCCGGGTGATCGAAGGCACGCTCTCGGGCGCGTCGAACTCGTCGTGGATCTCGCCGACAAGTTCCTCGACCAGGTCCTCGATTGTCACGATTCCCTCTACAGCACCCCACTCGTCGATCACGGCCGCCATCTGGTTCTGTTCTTCCTGGAGGCGTGCCAGCAGCTCGTCGACCGCGACCGTCTCCGGGACGACCGTCAGGTCGCGGGCGACCTCACCCGCGGTTGTCGACTCCCACTCGCGGTCGTCGACCGACGCCAGCACGTCCTTGACGTCGACGAAGCCGTGGATGCGGTCCTCCTCGTCGATTACCGGGTACCGGGTGTGGCCCTCCTCGTCGACGAGGTCGCGAATCGCCGGCAGCGTCGTGTCGGGCTCGACGCTCATCACGTCCGGTCGCGGGATCAACACAGTGCGTGCGGTGACGTCGTCGAGGTCGAAGACCCGTTCGATCATCTCGACCTCGTCGCGGTCGATCCGTCCCTGTCGGCCCGACCGCGCGAGGATCATCAGTAGCTCCTCTTCGCCGAGTGTCTCCTCGGTTTCGGAGGCCGGCTCGATCCCCAGCAGCTTCGTGAACCCGTTGGCCGTCCCGTTGAACACGACGATTCCCGGAACGAAGAGGTAGTAGAACACCCGCATCGGCGGGGCGACGAGCAGCAGTTCCCCGAACACGACGTGCAGGAACGTGATGATGCCGAAGCCGAGAGCGAAAGCCACGAGGTGGAGCGTTCCGGCGGGCAACACCGGTTCGAGCACGGGCTCGATAAGCGCCGCTACCGCCGGCTCACCGACCCACCCCAGGCCCAGCGAGGCAATGGTGATCCCCAGCTGCGTGGTCGCGAGGTAGTCGTTGAGGTTGTCCACTGCCGTCCGCAGCGCCGCGGATCCGGGCCGACCGGCCTCGACGAGGCGGTCGACAGCGGTCGACCGGATCCGGACCAGCGCGAACTCCGAGGCCACGAAGAAGCCGTTCAGGACGACCAGAAACAGCGCAAGCAGGAGCTGACCGGTCGAGAACACGAGGTTGACCATCAGCGTGTGCCTCCCTCGACACCGGCGGGGGCGCGGCCGGTCGCCGTCGGTTCGTTGACGACGTGTACGCTCATACCCGGCCTTTTCGCGGCGCGGATAAAAGGGTGCTCCCGGTTCCCTGGACAGCTACGAGTCTGCGGGAAGGTGGGACTGCTGCTCCGCGACGATCCGCTCCAGGTCCGCGACGGAGATGTCGAGTGCGTGAGCGGGTTTGACCCCGCCGAGGTAGGCGTTCCGGTCGGGGTTGCCGCCCGGCGCCGGGGTCAGCGCGTCCTGCAGGTCGTCCGTCAGGTAGTGGTGGCCGCCGCTGTTGACCTCGCTTATCGGGACCGCGCAGTCGAGCAGCCCCCCCGGCGGTTTGCCGTCAACGATCACGAGGCCATCGCCGTCGTTGATCCGGCCCGTAGCTTGGAACCGCTTCGCGTGGGCGTTCTCGCTGTGGGCGTCCATCAGTGCTGCCTGCTCGTCGGCCGGGAGGTCGGTGAAGCTCACATGCTCGCCTCCGTACGCGATCCGCCGGCAGTCGACCACCTCCCGGACGGTGAAGTAGCCGATCAGGTACCGGTGTCTGTAGCCGGTCTCGCCGTCGCGGAGACCGGTGTAGAACGCCACGCCGTCGCCCTCTTCGAGTTCGGTGAGCAGGCTGGTGTAGGCAGCGCGGCTCGTCGTCTCGCCGTACGTGAGCGCCTCGAAGTTCGGGTCGTGGTGGAGCGGCCACTCGGCGAGGCGCTCGCCGGTGTACTCCGGCGGATCCCCGGCGCCCGGCCGCGGCCAGATCGTCTCCAGGTAGTCGGCCATCGTCCCCTCGCGGTGTCGGAGCGGCGTGTTGCCGTACATGCTCGTCTCGGTCGTCCCGTCGGGGCCCCGCTTTTCGGGGATCGGAACGTACTCGAACCGGCCGTCGTCGGACACCGGCGGCGTCGGCGCACTGTTCGTCGAGTCCGCGCCGATCCCCAGCAGCGCGATCATGTGTTCCTCGTTTACGCGACCGGCCACGCATAGATGTCACGATCCCTGCGCCGGGGAGTGACGGACCGGGCGTTCGCCACTCGAGCGTGGTTCTCGAACATACCGATAGAGTCGTGTGTGGCTGTGGACCGCCAGGCTCGCATGAGATTCTGACGCGGGACGAAGACGTCAGAGTAAAGCACAGCCTCCCAAAAGGAACGGCCGCATGAGCGAACGCGTTCAGGAGCTACGAGCGGTAATCGCGGACGTAGACGTCGTCGAACGTGTTTTCGTCCCGGCGTTCGCGTCGGTGGTCGCAATGGCTGTCGGGTTCACGGTCGTCGGCGTCACCATCATGCTGCAGGAGTCGGTCATCCGGGACAGCACCGTGATGAGCTACCTGGCGCTCGCCGTCATGTTCCTGGTCCCGCCGGTTGCCGCCGGGCTCTACCTGGGCCGCCGGCAGGGCGCGGGGATCGGCCCGGCACTGGCCGCCGGCATCGCTCCGATCGTCGTGTTGCTCCTGGCGCTCGGGGCGTTCGGCGGACCAGTCGGGACGCCGTTCCGGGCCCCTGTGTACACTCTCGCAGCTATTGTTGTCTGGAGCCTCCTCTGTGCTGCCGGCATGGTCGCGTGGACGACGCTGCTCGGTCCCCACCTGTCGGACTCGAAGGCTACGACGGCGCCAGACGCCTGACCTGGCCGGTGCCCTCGGAGCCCCCCGAAGTGAGCACGTAGACCTCCCCCTCGGGATCCTGGGCAAACGAGATCAGGAGGTCGCCCAGTCGCCCGCTGTCGGTCCCGTCGACGACGAGTTCCCGCAGCGGCCAGGGGCGACTGCCGTCGTCCGGCCGCAGGGTGGTGAACAGCGGCGCCGGCGGGATGAAATCGCCGAACACGTACCGCCCCTGCAGTTCGGGAATCTGGTCGCCGCGGTAGACGAATCCGCCGGTGACGGCACGGGAGCCCGGCCGCAGGTACTCGACGATCGGGTTCCGGAACTCCCGCGTTGAGCCGTCCGGCGTCGGGCACATCTTGTACGGGGAGATCCGGTTGACCTGTGTCTGCCAGGTCTTTGGGTTGAACACGTTCAGCGGGTTGTCCGCCAGCGACTGGCCGAGCGGCGCCGGCGGCGAACACGAGGAGCCCTCGAGAATCGGCCAGCCGCAGTTGTCGCCTGGTTCGACGAGGTACACGCTCTCCCGGGTGTGCTCGCCGACGTCGCCGACGTACAGGTCGTCACCGTCGAAGGAGATCCGGTAGGGGTTGCGCAGCCCCCAGGCGTAGTACTCGTTGCGGCCGGGCTCTCCCGTGAGCGGGTTGTCCGGCGGGATGCCGTACTCGCGATCCTCCGTCGGGCTGTCGGGGTCGATCCGGAGAATCCCCCCGAGAAGGTTGTCCTCGGTGTTCTGTGCGGTCGTCCCCTGATCGTACCACCAGAACGTGTCCTCCCCCTCGCCGTCTTCGCCGAGGTCGGTCCGTCGGCCGTCGCCGAGTGACGCATAGAGGTAGCCGTCCGGGCCGAACGCCAGGTCGCCGGCGTTGTGCTGGGCGCCGGGCTCCGGGACCTCCAGCACAACCCGCTCGGAGTCCGGAACGACGCCCGTCAGGTCCGCCCCTGCCTCGAACTCCGAGAGGACCGCCGTATGGGAAATCCCGTCGTCCATCCAGCCGCGGGGCGGGGCGCTGTACCGGAGATAGAACCGCCGGTTGTCCGCGAACTCGGGGTGGAGGGCCATCCCCAGGAGCCCCTTCTCCCCCTCCGGATCCAGGTCGAGCTGGTCCCGCAGGTCCAGGAACGGCTGCCGGACCAGGCCGTCGTCGGTGTGTCGCCGCAGGAGCCCGAACCGCTCGCCGACGATGCGGTCGCCGTTGGGCAGGAACGCCATCGCCGTCGGGAAGGTAAGCCCTTCGACGACCGGTTCAAGCGTTATAGTCGGACCCTGGTCGCGTGAACTCTTCGTTGCCGCCTCGATAGTACAGCCGGCCAGTCCAGCCGCGCCGACTGTCCCACCGAGCGCGAGAAATCGCCGACGACGCATGGTGTGTGCTTCGATGGGCGAGTTTTAGGCCTGTCGATTGAGTCGCCGTTCTCGACTGCCAACAAGATCGTGGCGACGTGGCGATTTACGGAAGTGTGAGGAGAAAGCCTCCGCTTCAGCGCGGGGAGGAAGTCAAAGACTACGAGTTCCGGACCAGCGGATCGTACCAGTCCTCGTTCTCGCGGTACCAGTCGATGAACTGCCGAACGCCCTCACGAACGGTGACGGTCGGCTCGTACCCCAACAGGTCGGCGGCTTTCGAGATGTCGGCGTGAGTGTGTTCGGCGTCACCTTCCCGCGGGTCGTCGTAGACGATATCAAGCGAGGGATCAATCTCCTCGCGAACGACCTCCGCCAGCGTCTGGATGTCGATGTTGTCCGTTGAGCCGATGTTGAGAATTTCGCCGTCCGCGCTCCCGTCAGTCAACAGCTGTTCGCTGACCCGCCGGACATCCGCCACGTACGTGAAATCGCGAGTCTGCTCGCCCGTGCCGTAGATCACGGGTGGTTCGCCGTGCAGACATCTCGAGACGAAGTTCGTCATCGCCATGTTGGGACGCATGCGCGGCCCGTAGACCGTGAAGTAGCGCAACGAAACCGTCGGCAGACCGTAAACCTCGCTGTAGGTGCGGGCGTACTGCTCGGTGGCGAGCTTCGAGACGCCGTACGGAGAAACCGGCGTTGTCGGGTGCCCCTCGTCGTAGGGCAGATACTCGGGTTTGCCGTACACCGACGACGAGGAGGCGACGACGACCCGCCCGCTGTCGTGTCTGCGGGCGGCCTCCAGGATTTCTATTGTCCCGTCGACGTTATAGTGGTTCACCTTCTTTGGCTGATCGATACTCTTCCGGACGCCAGCCTGTGCCGCCTGGTGGTAGACGACGTCGGCATCCCCGACTCGCGAATCGACCATCTCCCCGTCGGTGATCGATCCCTCGACGAGTTCGTAGCTGCCGCCGCCAGACTCCACCGCTTCCCTGGCGGCCTCGGTAGGGGACGAAGTTGTCGATGACGACGACGTCGTGGCCGCTCGCTGCCAACTGTTCGGCGATATGGCCGCCGATGAACCCTGCGCCGCCAGTAACGAGAACACGCATTGATCTGGGTTGTCCGACGGCGGTTATAGCTTCTTCGACCTCTTTCGAGGGCTGGTGAAGACATCCCGAGCGTCTTCTCCGTGGACGTACTCCCGTCGACGGGCTCGCAGTCACCACCTGGGAGGAGAGCGAGAAATCGAGGCGGAACGCCTACAGTAGAAACACCATCGCCCCGCCCAGAATGGCCAGCCCACCGAGACCGAAGCAGACAGTCCAGAACGGGATGCGGTCGACGACTCGCATGATCGCGTCGATCATCAGGTACCCGACGACGGCACTGACGAGCAGTGCCGCCAGCGCCGCGTCCGGGTTGATCCCCGGCAACCCGCCAGCCCCCGCAACCGTCAACGCCGCCGCGCCGAGGCTCGCCGGAATCGAGAGGATGAACGAGAGGCGAAACGCCTGGGGCGGGTCGTAGCTCCGGAACAGCAACGCCGAGGACGTCACCCCGGACCGCGAAATACCCGGCAGGATCGCAACTCCCTGTACCGCGCCGACCAGCACCGAGTCCACGAGCGTCGGCTGCCGACGATCACCCATCGACACCGATCCGGAGGCACGCTGGATGATGCCGGTCACCACCAGCAACACACCGATGAGCGCGATGAAGACGCCGCCACTCAGTTCACCTGCCAGATCGACCGCGAAGACGTACAGCGGGATGCCGACGAGGCCCGTCATGAGGCAGGCGACGACTACGTACGAGACGAGGGCGTTTTCCTCGTCGTAGGCAGCGTCGGGCCGCCAGCCAGGGGTGGCAGCAACTGCTTCCAGGATGTCCTCGCGGTAGTAGGTCGCCGCGGAAAGCGTCGTCCCAACCTGCAGGAACAGGGCAAGCTGGACCGCCACGTCGGGGTCCGTGCCGACGAAGGTGAGAAACAGCGCGAGATTCCCCTGGCTGGATACCGGGAGCCACTCGACGACCCCCTGAACGACTCCGGCCAGAATCCCGACGAGCAGGTCGACACGACTCATCTGTCTCCACGTTTTCCGGTGGACCGGTAATACGTAACGGTCTCCGGAGCCGATTAACAGAACAAATACAGAACATTTACCTGAGGCTCTTGTGAAAGCCGGGTATGTCCGACGAATCGGGCCGGTCGCTGATCGACGAGGAAGGCCGGCTGTTCGGCCTCGTCAATGTCATCGACGTGCTCGTTGTCTTGCTTTTTCTTGCAGTCGTCGTCGCCGGGGTCGTCCTGCTGCTTCCCGGAGGGGGGGAAGCGGACACACGCTATGTAACGCTCGATCTGGGCGAACAGCCGGAGTTCATCGCAGAGCAGATCACCTCCGGTGACGAGTGGGATCCCGAGGGAACGGGTGACACGCTGACGATCACCGACGTGTACCGCTTCAGTGACGATGGCAAAACGAGCGTCACCGTCCGAGCGATGGTCAACGGGACCGTATTCGAGCCGGAGGAGACGGGTGTAGACCCCGTCTTCGAGTTTCTGGGTGATCCCCTCCGGCTGAACCGGACGCTCGACGTCGAGACGACCGATTACGGGGTGACGGGGGCGGTGACCCGGGTCGACCGGTCAGGCCAGGATCTGCCGGTCGAGCAGACCGCGTTCGTCATCGAGACGCGGCTCGGTTCGGGAACGATCGACGAGGTCGACGTGGGCGACCAGTTCACCGTCGCGGACAGCCAGTTCGCGGAGATAACCGACTTCCAGGCGTATCCGGGCGAGGACGGCAACCGGTACGTGCTGCTCGCGATTTCGGCACAGACGATCGACCGCGGCGGTACCCAGCTGTTTGCCAATCGACCGGTCCGTGTCGGCACCACAGTGGCCTTCGAGACGAGCGAGTACGAACTCGACGGGCAGATTATCAACCGTGGCTCGGGGGCGATCGAGACGGATGGACAGCCGCTAGTCATCCAGACGACGGTGCCGACCAGCGTCGCGTCGGACGTCCAGGTGGGAGACGAGTTCACCATCGGCGGGACACCAATCGTTACCGTCGAGGAGGTGACCGCGTACGCGACCGGCGAGGCCGACACCCGGCGGATCGTGCTCGGGGTGTCGGCGCTCACGCGGACGGAGGACGACAGCGTCCTGTTCGGCGACCGAAAGCTCCGGATCGGCTCGTCGATACCCGTCGAGACCGGCGAGTACAACATCAGCGGGGAGGTCGTCCGCCGTGACGGCCTCACGGAGCCCGGTACGCCGGTCGTGCGGACCGCGCGCCTCCAACTGAAAAACATCCGTCCGGAGCGCGCCGAGGTCATCAGAGAGGGACAGGTCGAGCGCATCCGGGGAACGGAGACAGCCCGGATCGTCGAGAAGACCGACCAGCCCGCCCAGGTGATCCTGACCAGCGAGGACGGCAACATCTTCCAGCGCGAACACCCACGAAACAAGGACATCGAACTCGTCGCGGAGCTGCGGGTGCGGGAACTCGACGACGGGTCGATCCGCTTCCGGGGTGACACGCTCCTCGCGGGCCAGACAATCCAGCTGGAGCTCGGATCGACCACGATCGAGGCCAAACTGGTCGAGTTTACTGACGGATGACCGGTGAGCGTTCGATACGTCGCGGATCGAAGGTCGCCAGAGCTCTCTCCCGACTCCGAAACTGCCTGCAGGGCGTCCTCGCCAGCTCACAGATCGTCGGTCAACTCCGCCGCTTGCCAGTCAGGCGTCCGTGGGGCTCCACCCCGGACGAGGCGACAGCGACAGAGGGCGATCAGACCACAGCCGAGCAGAGAGAGACGACGGCAGACGAGCGACGGTGGTCGGTCCCGACCAGTTCACGGATCTGGAATGCGGGAGCGAGCGCACTCGGAGGGCTTGCCAGCGCGACTCGTGGTTCCCGGCTGTTCGGCGTCACCGCACGCCTCCAGCGGTTCGTCGAGGCGTCGTGGCTCTACCGGTGGCTGACCGCCGAGCCCGACCCCGACGTCGTCGTCATTGATCTCAGGGAGACGCTCACTGTGGGGCCGTGGCTCGCTGCCATCGAACGCGCGGTCAGGTGGCTGTTGCCGGCGGCGGCCTCCTCGGTACTGCTCCGGCTCGGCCGGGGCACAGCCGCGCTGGTCCACGCGCGGCCGGTGCAGATGTTGAGTCTGCTTGTCGGGAGTGGTGCCACAGCGGGGCTAGTCCTGACAACCGCTGCGGGCGAGCCATCGCGTTCCGTAGTCGCAGTGCTGTCACTCGGCGTCGTGTTCGCTGTGCTCGGTAGCCGCGAGGACCGCTCCTGGACGGAGGTCAGGGAGAGCCGCTGGGTGCAGCTGCTGGCTGGGGCCTTCGAGCCGCCGGAGCCACCCACCCCTCCGGAGGAACTCGACGAGACGGCCAGCGAGGAGGACGGGACCGGATCGCCAGCAGACACAGAGGAGAGGGTCGCCACCTCGTCTGCGGACGAGGACGACACAAACGCGACCTGACCAGGCCGGGAACGACACGGTTTTGCAACCCCACCCCGAACGCACGGCCATGTTACCGAGGCAGTTTGTCTGCGAGCATCCGGAAACAGTCCGGGAGACACTACGGCGGCGCGGCATCGAGGATGTCGACCTCGACGGAATCCTGGCGCTCGACGAGGAGTGGCGCGATCTCAAATCCCGCGGCGACGACCTGCGCCACGAGCAAAACCAAGTCAGCGACCGCATCGGCAAACTCAAACGTGAGGGCGACGACGAGGCGGCCCAGGAAGCCATCGAACGCTCCCAGGAACTCAAAGAGGAACTGGCGGAGATCGAGGATCGCGCCGACGACCTCAAGGACGAGCTCGAATCGCGGCTGCTCGAACTCCCGAACGTACCCCACGACGACCTCCCTGCCGGCGAGGACGAACTCGACAACGATGAGGTCCGCCGCGTCAACTTCGATGACCTCCGCGAGCTGCCCGACGAGGTCGTCTCACACTACGACATCGGCGAGGAACTCGAGGTCCTGGACTTCGAGCGCGGGGCGAAGGTTGCCGGCGGCGGCTTCTACTTCCTCAAAGGCGACGCCGCACGGCTCGAACACGCCCTCGTCGGATTCATGCGGGACGTCCACCGCGAGCAGGGGTACCGGGAGGTGTTCCCGCCGGTCCCGGTCAACAGCGCCTCGATGACCGGCACCAGCCAGCTGCCGAAGTTCGCCGACGACGCCTACCGCGTCGGCGGGCACAACGACGAGCCCTACGACGACGACGACCTGTGGCTCTGCCCGACAGCGGAGGTGTCGGTCACCAACATGTACGGCGACGAGATCCTGCTCGCAGACGACCTGCCGATCAAACACCAGGCATACTCGCCGAACTTCCGGCGCGAAGCCGGGGAACACGGCACCGAAACCAGGGGTCTCGCCCGTGTCCACCAG
>PXQK01000095.1 GCA_003022085.1 Halobacteriales archaeon QH_10_65_19
CCGAGGAACTCCTCGACCAGTCCCGCCCCAAGGGACGCGGCGGAGCCGTCCGGCTGGTCGCCCCGCTGGAGGACGACAGGCCCGATCACGCTCGGTGTGGCCCGCCCGCACGCGTCGCTCGCGACGTCGCGGACGGAGTCGTCGACGGTTCGGGTCGCTGTCGTGTTACTGAACTCCTCCCGAACCGATTGCTGGTTGAGGTACCGCGCGACCGTGTCGAGGTCGCCGTTCCGCCGGACGCCCCCGTCACCGGCATCCTCCAGCCGATCGTCCAGTTCTGCCGTGAAGCTGTCTTCGACCGCCGCCAGCGACACCGCGCCGCTCTGGGTTGCGTTTCCGGGGGCGTTCTCGACCGCCGGGACGCCGCCGTTGCCGAACCCGGGGAGGTCGACGACGCCCGTCACGCCGAGCACGAACACGACGCCGAGCACGAACACGACGCCGACTGCCGCCAGATACCGCGGCGTCAGCAGGTCGAAATAGCCCGGCGCGGTCAGTTCCGACTCGTCGATCTCCTGGCGGCGTTGCTCCAGGGAGACGCTGCCACAGCGGCTGCACGGCGGCGAGTTTTTCGGGTGTTCGCGCCCACATTCGGTGCAGACCCAGACGAGCGTCGGGTCGCTCTCACCGTCACCGAGGTCGGTCTGCCTGACGACCGCCTTCTCGAACTTCCCGTGTCCGCAGTTGTCACACGGCGGATTGTCCTTCTCGTGGGGCTTCCCACACCACTCGCACCGCCATTCCATTAGCTACGCCTATCACGCTCGGGACGAAAAACGTGGCGTTCCCCTGGCGCGGTCCAGGAGCCTCAGATCCCGAAACACCGATAATCGGACGGCACTGTCGAAAATAGTCACAACAATCCGTATCAGAGCCGAACGGCGATCCCCCGCTCGTCGAGGTACTCCTTGACCTCGCGGATCGAGTGTTCGCCGAAGTGGAAGATCGAGGCGGCGAGCGCGGCGTCGGCGTCGGCTTCAGTGAACACCTCGTAGGCGTCCTCCGGGCCGCCACACCCCGAGGAGGCGATCACGGGCGTCGAGACGGCGTCACAGACGGCGTTCATCAGCGGGATGTCGTACCCGTTTTTGGTGCCGTCGGCGTCGATGGAGTTGACGAACAGCTCGCCGGCGCCCCGGCGTTCGGCCTCCGTCGCCCACTCGACGACATCGACCTCGGTCCCTTCACGGCCGCCTTTTACTGTGCACTCGAACCAGCAGGACTCGCCACTGGCTGCCGAAGGAGGCGGCCCCCTCGCCGATTAGGTCGGGGTTCTCCAGTGCGCCCGTGTTGATCGACACTTTGTCCGCGCCCGCACGCAGCGTCTCCTTGATATCCGTCCGGGTCCGGATACCGCCGCCGACGGTCAGCGGGATGAACACCTCGTCGGCGACCCTCGAAACCACGTCCAGCATTATCTCCCGTCCTTCCGCGGAGGCCGTAATGTCGAGGAAGACAAACTCGTCGGCGCCGGCCTCGTTGTACCGCTTGGCCATCTCGACCGGGTCGCCCGTGTACTCGAGATTCTCGAAGTTGACGCCCGTGTACACCGCCGCGTCCCCGTTGTCGTCGACGTCTACGTCGATACAGGGAATGATGCGCTTCGTGAGCACGTTGCCGGCCGTTCGAGGCTTGCGGATAATACGGTTTCGGGACAACGGGGCTGATACGGTCGTGCGTGACTCTGTACCAGAGAGACTACGTCTCCCAGGCAGTCGGGCTTGGCCCGACGACGCTATAGAGTCGCGCATTGGGCGTTTCAGCCCGCGAAACCGCCGATATTGGGTCCCGGTGCTGAAAATAATCACGCACGACCGTATGAGACCGGGGATCCGATACATCGAAGTGACGCGGTGGCAAATACCCAGCCATGGTTGACGACCACGACGAGGATAACGAGGAGTACGATCCGACCGACTCCGTCCCGCCCGAGACTGCGCCTCCAGTGCGGAGCACCGCGCCACAGAGCGCCTTCACATCCCGCCAGGTTGCGGTCGGATTTTTGCTCTTGCTTGTCGGACTTGCCGTGACGTTTGGGCTTCCGATGTTGGCTGCTTGACGCGGTTCGTCGGTAGACGGTGGCCGATCGTCGATGAGAACGTTAAAGAGACCGACCCTACTACGGCCGAGTGCGCCCGGGTGGCTTAGCTGGACATAGCGCCGCACTCATAGGGTTACTTTGGACGCGGCACCACTCCGGCACTCCCACAAGGCACCGCCTCGAACCTGGGACATGCGGAGATCGAGGGTTCGGAGCCCTCCCCGGGCATACTTAAAAAGGGTTCGACACCCTCTTGCGATTCTCTTACGTAAACAGCGGTCACTATCAGTTTCGATCTATCCATTTGCAGAACTCGTCGAAATCCTTCGCGCCGGCGTCCTCGCCGATCCCGCGAAGCGTCCCGGTTCGTACACGGTCCTGGAGCGAGACACTCACAGTCCGTGACTCGACACCTGGGCCGTCGGGGTGTTCCCACTTCAGGATCGCGTGGTCGCCCGGCGTGCGGACCCACTGGAAATTTCTCTTGTTGACTAACACCTTCGCTATCTCGTATCGGCTGAAACTGAGTTATGGGTAAGAGACAGCGCTTTAGCGCGGGGAGGAGGTCAAGCGACACCGAGCACTATCAGAAGGCCGCCGAGACACGCCGCGCTGATTACGAGCCCGAGGAGGACGTACAGCGGCCCGCGCCAGGAGTAGCGTTTGACGATCCCCTCCTCGCTCCGGTCCGAGACGACGAACTGACCAGTCGTCGTCTCCTCGGCGATTTTCAGCCGGGAGGCGTTCGACCCGGACGCGTTCTTGCGTGGGGTCGCCTCGCCGAAGATGTACACCTCCTCGTCGACCGGGAGAACTTCGTGTGAGAACCGCCGTCTGTTGTAGGAGTTGACGTTCCCGCCGGAGCCAAGCAGCCCGCCACCGTCACCGAGTGAGCTTCCCCACCGCCCGCCGGTGGCGGCGCTCAGCCCGGCGCTGATGAGCTTCCTGCTGAGCGAGGAACCGGTGCCCATCGAGCCGGTCGTGCCTGTCCCCCCGAGCTCCTGGATCACGTCTGCCTGGCTCCCCTGCTCCCCGCCGTTCGCGGCGGACGGTGACCCGGTGTCCTCGTCGGATCGCTGCGTTCCGCTGGCGTCGCTGTCGTCACTGTCGTCACCGTCGCTGTCTCCTCCGGTGTCTATGTCAGGACTCATCTGGTTCATGAAGGCCGCCGGCCCCATTCCCTGCACATCGTCGTCCATAGCCTCCGCGAGTTCCTGCTCGCTCACGTCCTCCCGGAGCTGCCCGTTCTCGTCGAGGACATCCTCGTCGAAGTACTGCTGCATGAACTGGCGCTGCATCTCCTCTGGCGACTGTCCGTCTTCGCCGGCTTTGGCGGCCTGTCGCATCTCCTCGGCCTGGCTCCCCTGCATCATCTTCGTCATCTCTTCGCCGCCGAACATCCCGCCGAGCTTCCCCATCATCGGGACCTTTTCCATCGCCTCCGCGGGGTCGGTATCCTCGTCGATCCCGAGAAAGCCCGCGGAGCCCCCGCTAAACGACCGCACTTCCGGCGGCGCCTGCTCGTGGGCGCCCACTTTCGTCGAGTATGAGTTCCCGTCGGAGATCTCGAAGTACGGACCCTCGGTCGTGTCGATGAGTATCTGTCCGGTGTCGTCCTCGAGGAAAAACGGCGCGACGTCGGTGCCGCTGTCGACGGCGACCCACTCGGAGCTGTTGTCGTCGGGATCCGAGGACTCCCGGTACTCCTCGACCTCCCAGTGGCGGTACACACACTCCCCGTCTGTGTACGGTTGTTCGTAGGTCACGCCCGTGTCCCGGCAGATGCCGTTGACTTCCGTTCGGCCGACGGCGACCGAGCGGACCCGCTCAGTTGGTGTGTTCTTGATCAACCGGCCGACGCGCCACTTCTTCGCGCCCAGGTACATGAACGCGACCCCGATCAGAAACCCGACGCCGAGGAGGATCGGAGCGTCGGACCCGCTGTTGCCGTGACTGCTCAGGGGCACGCGAACGGCGTCCGCGAGCAGCAGGCTGTCGGGTGTCACAGTTCCCACCCCCCACCAGTCGGTCCGCGTGACGGACCATCGCGAGGCCGCAACACAGCTGTTCGTGTCTGTGGTGGAGACGATCCGGTCATGGTTGTGCCTCTTCCCGATAGATGGACGTGATCCGTCAAAATACCACTGGCTACTGAAGCTAGTGGGGCTCCCCCGAGAGTCGAACTGCTACAGTTCGCTAATCCGTCCTAGCCCGGCGGTAAAGAGTCACGCACGACCGTATCAGTCGTCCGTTCCCCACTGGACACCCGGGTTCGTCACAGCGCCGTTAGCCGCGGAGCCGAAGTCGCGGACGTACTTCGCGAGGACGCCAGTCTCGTAGGCGGGTTCGGGGTCGTGATCGTCGAGTCGACGTTCGATCTCCTCGTCAGAAAGGTCCACAGACAGTTCGAGGTCGTCGATATCGACGGTGACCGTGTCGCTGTCCTCCAGAGCGGCGATGGGGCCGCCGACGTACGCCTCCGGCGCGACGTGGCCAATCGAGAGCCCGCGTGTCGCCCCCGAGAACCGGCCGTCGGTGAACAGCGCGACGTCCTCGGCGTGGCCCTGGCCGGCGACAGCCGAGGTAACGCCGAGCATCTCGCGCATCCCCGGACCGCCGCGGGGCCCCTCGTTTCGGATGCAGATGACGTCGCCGCTGTCGACGTGGCCGTCCTGAACGTACGCCATTGCGTCCTCTTCGCGCTCGAACACCTGTACGGGCCCCTCGTGGCGGAGGTGGTCCTGGCCGGTGATCTTGATCACCGCGCCCTCGGGCGCGAGGTTCCCCGTGAGGATACGGATAGCGCCGCGCTCGTGGATCGGATCCTCGACGGTGTGGAGGTAGTCGACGTCGAACTCCTCGACCGCCGGCGGATCGATCCGTGCCAGCTCCCCTGCAATCGTGCGTCCCGTGACCGTCAGAGCGTCGCCGTGGAGCAGGTCGGCCCGGTGGAGCTCCCGCAGGATGACGGGCACCCCGCCGATCTCGTGGAGGTCGTTCATCACGTGCTCGCCGCCGGGCTGGAAGCTGGCGATCTTGGGGGTCCGACGGCTGATCTCGTTGAACGTCTCGACGTTCAGGTCGATCCCTGCCTCCGCTGCCAGCGCGAGCAGATGCAGGACGGCGTTCGTCGACCCGCCGACCGCGACCTGCAGGGCGATGGCGTTCTCGAAGGACTCCCTGGAGAGGAACTCGGAGGGCGTCCGCCGGTCGTCGATGGCGTCGAGCGCGAGCCGTCCGGCGCGCTCGGCCTCCTCGTACCGTTGTTCGTCCTCGGCGGGGGCGGAGGCGGCACCGAGAGGCGAGAACCCCAGCGTTTCGGCGATTGAGGCCATGGTGTTGGCGGTGAACATCCCGCCACAGGAGCCGGCGCCGGGGCAGGCGTTGCGCTCCATCTCGTCGAGTTCGTCCTCGCTTATCTCGCCTTCGGCGACGGCACCGACACCCTCGAAGACGTTCTGGATGGTGATCTCGCGGCCGTCGTGCTCGCCGGGCATGATCGACCCGCCGTAGAGGAACACGCTCGGCAGGTCGCTGCGGATCGCGGCCATCATCATCCCCGGCATGTTCT